>NZ_JBWXON010000007.1:0-227181 GCF_056678875.1 Pantoea folii
GCTGAGTTGCTGAGTTGCTGAGTTGCTGAGTTGCTGAGTTGCTGAGTTGCTGAGTTGCTGAGTTGCTGAGTTGCTGAGTTGCTGAAAAGGATAAGATCAGTTTAGGGAAGGATAAAACGAAAAAAACCTGCTTTTTCAAGCAGGCTTTTCGAATATGGTCGGCGAGAGAGGATTCGAACCTCCGACCCACTGGTCCCAAACCAGTTGCGCTACCAAGCTGCGCTACTCGCCGATTTTTTCTGTATCTTATTTCTTCACGCTACCGCGTAATTTTGCCTGGTGCGAAGGGAGGGACTTGAACCCTCACGTCCGTAAGAACACTAACACCTGAAGCTAGCGCGTCTACCAATTCCGCCACCATCGCGTGCCCAGCAAAATTTGGGGTGGCTAATGGGACTCGAACCCACGACAACTGGAATCACAATCCAGGGCTCTACCAACTGAGCTATAGCCACCATAATTCTGGTGCGTAAGCATCTCTGCTTACTATTTTCACTGCATAACGCGGTTAAAACCAACCACCGAAGCTCTTGCGCACAAACTAAATGGCGCGCCCGACAGGATTCGAACCTGAGACCTCTGCCTCCGGAGGGCAGCGCTCTATCCAGCTGAGCTACGGGCGCGTAGCGCCGTTGCGGATGGGCATACTACGGGCTTGACCTCATACTGTCCAGCGCTTTTTTATAAAAAAAACGCGTTTGATTACGCTTTGTGCATTCCGTCGATTATTAATGCAGTTTTGCTGCCTGCACTGATGATATTGCTGAATAAATCGGCGATATCAGAGATCGCCACGCCAATGATAGCGCAAATATTTCAGCAGTTTTAACTGGCGGCGCCAACGCGAAGGCTGCCGAATCAAACGATAGAGCCATTCCAGACCTAATTTCTGCCAGATTCGCGGTGCACGCGCAACGTGGCCGGTGAAAACATCGTAGGTACCGCCTACGCCCATATAGAGCGCATGCGGCCAGTGCGCGCGGCAATCACGCATCAGCAACTCCTGACGCGGCGAGCCCTGCGCCACCGTGACAATCTGTGCACCGCTGGCCGCAATGCGCGCAAACAACGCCTCACGCTCTGCCGGGGCAAAATAGCCATCCTGACTGCCGACGATGTTCACATTCCACTGACGACGCAGTTTGTCACAGGTTTCATCCAGCACCGCCTGACGACCACCAATCAGAAACACCGGAATGCCGCTGCGGCCTGCGCGCTCCATCAGGGCTTCCCACAGATCGGCGCCAGCGATGCGACTAACCTGCAACTGCGGATATTTTTTGCGTAAGGAGCGCACAATGCTAATGCCATCCGGATATTTAAATTCCGCTTCAGCAATCAGTGCACGCAGTTGCGCATCTTCTTCCAGCGTCAGCATCTTTTCTGCATTCATCGCCACCAGCGTACCACAGCGCGGTTTGCCATCCGGCAGCAAGAAGTGCAGGAAGCTGTCCATGTCGTTAAAGGCGTGAAGATCGACACCGCGCAGGTTATAGCGCGGCTTATCGGTTTTCATGAATAATGTTCCCAAAGGTTAAGACAGGCTGTGAACCACCGGCTCGCTACGTGAGCGAATTAAACCCGCGCGCGCTAACAGCCAGTACAGCAATTTAGCCACCGCCATGCAGGCAGCAAAAATAATGCAAAAGAACACCACGCGCGAACCGAAAGCATCCAGCCCTTCACGCGCCAGCACGATCATATTGAAGACCGCGCCGAAGCAGAAGCTCTGCAGAATCGCCCCGCTATAGCGGTTTGAAGCATCACGGCCTTGCAGATAGAGGTTATCGAACCCTTTCATCAGCCAGCCGACGGCAATCGCACCCAGCGGAATAAACCACACGCCGCCCATTACCAGCAACGAACCCAGCAGCGTCGGCGAAATCGCCAGCCCTGAATGGTTGTTCAGCACTTCCCAGGTAAAGTAGTTGGCGCTGTTTAACACAATCGATGGACGGCCAGGCCAGAGCCAGCTCGGGATGAAGACATAAAAGTCACGCCAGATCGGTGCTAAGCCCTGGAAGTCAATTTTGTCGTAGTTCTGCAACAACAGCGCGAGATTTTCCCAGGGGGAGAAGGTATCACGCGTTAAATACAGGAAGGTGTAAAACGCTTCATCGCCCACCACATCGAGGTTATAGCGCCGCAGTGCCAGCCAGAACATACCCGCAATCGCCATCACGCCTGCGCCCACCAGCATCCACAAGGTGATCCAGCCGCGCGTAATACCGATAAACAGGAACAGAGCGAAGGCGATGATGATATTGGCTCGCGTCCCGCCCACCAGCGCATAGGTCAGTAAACCAAATGCCACCGACACCAGCAAAAACCCCAGCCACTGGCGCTGCGTGGGGGTGAGGAAATAGCGAATCAGCATCGCCGGAATAAAGAAGTAGAAGAAGCGTTTGAGCGCTACGCCGGACACTTCGCTGGAGAAAATCTGGTTATACGCAGAGAGTCGGAACAGCAGCAGGCCGTTGTGCATAAAGAACACGGTCACCGTGCCAATCGCCACCAGCGCTAACAACAGACAAGTGAGATGGGTTTCAACACGGTTCATCTGCAGCCAGGATTTACGCGGCGCAGCGTTAATCGGCCTTAAGCGGACTTTATAGCTGACGTAATAGATGGCGTAGAAACTGGTGGCAGCCAGCAACGCCTGCAACAGGTACTCCGGCGGCACCACTTCCACATTAAAACGGAACACCAACACGCTAGTTAGCGGGAACCCGAAATAAAAAGTCAGCAAATATAAAATGGTGAAGAACAGGTGAAAGTTAAAGCGCACCCGTTTAAATTCCCGCCAGGTCAGCGTCAAAATGAAGCCCAGCGAGAAAAGATAAACCACCAGCAGACCACTAAACTGCATCAGGCTCATGTTCTCTCCCTTTCACTCAGGGTCAACGCGTTGCGCCAGCCAGCCAGATAACCAGGGGCGAAAAAGGCAATCGCGGATTTATCACACTGTGCCAGCTGACGCTGAGCTTCAGCCACACTCGACGCATCCAGTGCATCTTCACTAAAAAGAACCGGCAACCCTTGTTCGCTGAGGTCGCGCCAGAACGGATTTTTGCGGTTCAGCACAAAGGGAATATTGGCCTGAATCAGCAAACATAAGGTGCCAATACCCTGCTGGCGCTCGAACATAAAATAGCCGAGCTGACAGTCGCTGAGCAATTGCAGATAGGTGTCAAAATCTATCTTGTCGCGCAATAAGGTTACCTGACCTTGGGGGAACAGGCGCTGCGCGGCCGTGTTGATCTCTTCGATGTACTCATGATTATTTTCCGGGTAGCCCAGCGGGATCAGTATTTTCACCCGATCGCCAAACTGCGCTCGAATCGCCTGCAAGCCTTCAATATGGTTGTTGCTGCGATCGCCTGAGTTACCCAACAGCACGGTGAAATCACCGGTCGCGCTACCGCCCGGCACTGCGGCATCGGGCATGCGGGTTGGGAAATAGAGCAGTGAAGTGAGCACACGCGGATGGCGTTGTTGAAAAGCGTGCAAATCCCCACGCGTTGCGAACACGTGAGCAATGCGACGCTGTGCCATACGGCGCAGCAGATAAAACAACTGATACTTCAGGCCACGCCCTTCTTCATACAAATCAGCGCCCCAGATGTGCCAGAACGCCTGCTCACGCCGTAATTTACCGCTGAGCAAAGCCAGCCAGATTTGCGGATTAAACTGTCCATGAAAGAAGAAGCGTTGCGTGCGGTCAGCCGCACGGGTTATCACCGTCTGCGCCAGCGCGCGCTTGCTGGGATAGGTTTCAATCTGCAGCGCGGTATAAGCTTGCAGCGCTTCAGGCGTTGAAGTCACCACCATAAACTGGCGCGGTCCAGCACCCGGCAATTCGGTGCTCATCACCTCATTAAAGAAGCGCAACACCGTATGGTTATGATGTGGGATATCCGATCCCAGCACGTGAAATAAAGTCATTTTTTTCGGCAATAAATCATAAAGGCGCCACAGCAAAGGGCGAAGTAGAGCACGTAAGTCGCCATATAGGCTTGTGCGGCTCCGGCGGTTCCATGTAATGGAATCAGCCAATGTGAGAACGCGGTCAGCAGCACGAACTGGCTGATTTCCGTCAAAATATAAAAGCGCAGTGAAGCTTTAGCGATCACCAGATATCCGAAAACATAGGCGCCAACTTTAAAGACGTCACCGCATAACTGCCAGATAAACAGGTCCCGCATCGCGGTAAACTGCGGTGAAAACAGCAGCCAGATGGCAATGTCACGCAGTAACCACACGCAGAAACTCGCAGCCGCCACTGCAGGTAACACAAAACGCAGCGCACGCCCAATTTCACGCGCAATCTGCGGCTTACTTTCCAGTCGCGCCAGCGTCGGCAGTAACCAGACACTAAAAGTCGCCGTAATAAATTGCAGATAGGCATCGGAAATACTGGTCACACCCTGCCACAGGCCTACCTGCGCCCACCCCTGCTGTTCGGCCAGCAGATTACGCATCATCACCCACGCCACTGGCAGGGTCACGGAGGTGATAAGCGCCATCAGGGTGAATTTTGCCAGATTTCGCGCCAAATCCGGCTGCCAGCTCGGTGTTAACCAGCGCAGTGGCAGTACCTGACGATGACGGCGCAGCATCAGCAGTGCCGGGAACACCAACAGTGCAGGTACTAGCGCTAAGCCGACTAACGCTCCGGCATATCCACCCAGCCACCAGCACAACACATAACCCAGCACGCCCACCAGACTACCGATAATCAGCGCCTGCGCATTGCCGCGCGCATCGCGAAACCCCTTGAGCAAGGCCAGCGTCAGATTGGCCCAGGCAATGCCAAACTGCAGAAAAGCCACGATGCGCACCACGTTGGCATAGTCGTCGTGACCAAATAGCGCATGACTGATCGGCCCCGCTGCCAGCAAGAACACCAGCGCCACCAGCGTGGAGAAGCCGATCACCATGGTGGATGCCGTACCCGTCACGGCACGCAGTTGCTCAGGTTGCTGCTGAAATTGCGCGATGTAGGTGGTCACACCGTTGAAAATGCCTGCGCCGGCCAATACACCCAATACGGTAATCAGTTGGCGAAAGTTACCGGCCTGGCCAACCCCTTCTGGCCCAAAGCTGACCGCCAGCAGTTTCACCACCAGCAGACCGGCAATGATTTTTACCAACGTCGATGAGGCCGTCCAGACTGAGGCTTTGGCTAACGACATCAGGCAAAGAAACTCAACAGCGAGCTGATAACGGTGCGCTGATTGTTATCCGACAGGTTATAAAACAGCGGCAGGCGCAGCAGGCGCTCACTCTCTTTGGTGGTGAAGCGGTCATCACCGTGGAAGCGACCAAAACGTTCACCGGCTGGCGAAGAGTGCAAGGGGATGTAGTGGAACACCGTGAGGATTTCCGCCTCTTTCATCCAGTTAATCAGTGCCTGACGGTCGTCGCTGTCGCGCAGTTTGATGTAAAACATGTGCGCGTTGTGAAGGCAGTTTTCCGGCACCATCGGTAGCTCGATGCGTCCCGCCGCCGCCAGCGGTTGCAGGGCATCATAATAGCGCTGCCACAGGCGCAAACGCTGCTGGTTAATACGCTCAGCCGCTTCGAGTTGCGCCCACAGGTAGGCAGCCTGCAGATCCGCCATCAAATAGCTCGAACCGATATCGCGCCAGGTGTATTTATCCACCTGACCACGGAAGAACTGGCTACGGTTGGTGCCTTTTTCACGGATGATCTCAGCGCGCTCCACCAGCTTCGCGTCATTAATCAGCGTCGCACCACCTTCGCCACCGGCAGTGTAGTTTTTGGTTTCATGGAAGCTGAAGCAGCCAATATGACCAATCGTGCCCAGCGCACGTCCTTTGTACTGCGACATCACCCCCTGCGCCGCATCTTCAATCACAAACAATTGATGCTTCGCCGCCAGCGCCATGATGCTATCCATCTCGCAGGCCACGCCCGCGTAGTGCACCGGCACGATCGCACGGGTTCTCTCGGTGATCGCCGCTTCAATCAGGGTTTCATCGATATTTAGCGTATCGGGGCGAACATCGACGAACACGATCACGGCACCGCGCAGTACAAAGGCATTGGCGGTGGAGACAAAGGTATAGCTCGGCATGATCACTTCATCGCCGGGCTGGATATCGATTAACAGCGCGGCCATTTCCAGTGATGCGGTGCAGGATGGCGTCAGCAGCACCTTTTTGCTGCCAAAATGCTGCTCCATCCACTGCTGACAGCGACGGGTAAATCCACCGTCACCGCAGAGTTTGCCGCTGGCCATCGCCGACTGCATATATTCAAGTTCACTGCCGACGACTGGCGGCGCATTAAATGGGATCATGTAGCTGTCCTGTAAAACCAGTAGGCGGTGCTTTCAAGGCGTGCACCGCTGCGTAAATAGAGGCGCATCGCCGTAAGATTGCTAAGCTGGGTCGCGACGCGCAGTCGTTCAAGTTGTCGCACGCGGCCCCAATCCGCTGCCGCCAACAGCAAGCGTTGACCAATGCCCTGCCCTTGCGCTGCGGGTAACACGGCGAGCAGGCCGATACGCGCATCACCGTTCACTTCACGCATCGAGACATAGCCTTGTAATTGGCCGGATTCGTCGCTGGCCACCAGGCATTGGTGATCAAAGGTGCCGCGTACCGCGTTTTCAATCCACTGCGCATAGAAACGACCGCTGTCATCGGCGTTAAACCAGGGCGCACGAAAACGGCTTTGGCGAAAGGCATGCGATGCCGCCTCACGCAATGCCGGAATCTGTGCTTCACGCGCGATGCGCACGCCAACCTGGCGCTCGGTGCGTTTGATATTGATGGCCAGATCGGCCTCACCTTCCACCAGCTGAAAACCGTGCTGGCTTAAGGCATCAATGGCGTCGGTGCGCTCGGCGGGCACTTTGGCCTGCCACAACGTATCTGGCTGTTGCAGCGCGTCGGCAAGGGTGAAGTCGCCATCCAGGTCGATACGCGCACTGTTCACGCCAAAGAAATCGCTTTCCCACTCGAGGGGGTTAATACTGACGCGGACGGGCATGGAGAACATCCATCAGGTATTGGCCGTAGCCGGTTTTGGTCAACGCTTGCGCCGCCGCCAGCAACTGTTCGTCACTTAGCCAACCGTTGCGCCACGCAATCTCTTCCAGACAGGCAATTTTAAAGCCCTGACGTTTCTCCACGGTCTGAACAAACATACTCGCTTCAATCAGACTGTCGTGTGTACCGGTATCCAGCCAGGCAAAACCTCGTCCCAGCAACTCGACAGAGAGTTCACCCTGCTCAAGATACATCTGGTTAATCGCGGTGATTTCCAGCTCGCCCCGTGCAGAAGGCTGCACCTGTTTGGCAAACTCCACCACGCGATTGTCGTAGAAGTAGAGGCCGGTTACCGCCCAACGTGATTTAGGTTGCTGCGGCTTCTCCTCAATGGAAAGCGCATTGAAGTCGTCATCAAACTCCACCACACCAAACCGCTCGGGATCCATCACCTGATAGGCAAACACCGTCGCACCGCTACTGCGCGCAGCCACTTTTTTCAGTTTCGGACTGAAGCCCTGGCCAAAATAGAGGTTGTCGCCCAGCACCAGACAGCAGCTGTCATTGCCAATGAAGGACTCACCAATGATAAACGCCTGCGCCAGACCATCGGGGCTGGGTTGCTCAGCATACTCTAGCTGCAGGCCGAACTCGCTGCCATCACCGAGCAAACGCTCGAAGTGCGCGCGATCTTCCGGCGTGGTGATAATCAGGACCTCGCGGATCCCCGCCAGCATCAGCACCGACAGCGGATAGTAAATCATCGGTTTGTCGTAAACTGGCAGTAGCTGCTTTGAGATAGCGCGAGTAATAGGGTGCAAACGCGTGCCCGAACCGCCCGCCAGGATGATACCTTTCATCGTTGCTGCTCCTGTATTGCGCCTCAGCGCGGCGTGGTTAAACCCAACCGCTCACCACGATAGCTACCGTTGAGAATCGCCTGCCACCATTGTGGGTTTGCCAAATACCACTGCACGGTTTTGCGAATGCCACTTTCGAAGGTTTCCTGCGGCATCCAGCCTAATTCACGCGCAATTTTGCTGGCATCAATGGCGTAACGCAGATCGTGACCGGGACGATCGGTGACAAAAGTGATCAGATCTCGATAGCGCGTCAGATGCGTGGCGCGCTGCTGCGGTGCCAGTTCGTCCAGCAGATCGCACAGGGTTTCCACCACCTCAATATTACGGCGTTCGTTGTGACCACCAATATTATAGGTTTCACCCACTTTGCCGCTGCTCACCACACTGTAGAGTGCTCGCGCATGATCCTCTACATACAGCCAATCGCGAATCTGGCTGCCGTTGCCATACACCGGCAAAGGCTTACCCGCCAACGCATTGATGATAGTCAGTGGAATCAATTTTTCAGGAAAGTGATAAGGGCCATAATTGTTCGAACAGTTGGTGACGATGATCGGCAAGCCGTAAGTGCGTAACCAGGCGCGAACCAAATGATCGCTGCTGGCTTTCGTCGCTGAATAAGGGCTGCTGGGCGCATACGGCGTGGTTTCGGTAAAGAAATCATCGCTGCCATGCAAATCGCCAAACACTTCGTCAGTGGAAATGTGATGGAAGATAAAGCCTTTTTTACGCTCATCCGCCATACCATTCCAGTAATGGCGTGCGGCTTCCAGTAACTGATAGGTGCCCACGATATTGGTTTCGATGAAGGCAATCGGGCCATCAATCGAGCGATCCACATGGCTTTCTGCGGCCAGATGCATAATGCAATCCGGTTGATATTGGGCCATGACACGATCCAGTTCGGCTCGGTCGCAAATATCCACCTGCTCAAAGGCATAGCGCGCATCATTCTGTATTGAAGCCAGAGAGGCTAAATTGCCTGCGTAGCTGAGTTTATCCACCACCACCACCTGATGGTCGGTTTGCTCAATCAGAAATCGCACCAGTGCGGACCCAATAAAGCCTGCGCCACCTGTCACCAGGAACTGTTTCATCGCCAGACACCTTTGGTATCGATAATCCACTGCTGCGTGATCTCGCTGGCATCGATAGCGCGGAACTGCGCGTGATCAACCAGCATCACGATGATATCTGCTTGCTGCAATGCATCCTGGGTGGAAACCAGAGCCGCTTCATGGGCCAGTCGCGCAGGAATGTCTGCCACATGCGGTTCTACCACCAGCGTGCTGCCGCTGTGCCACTCGGCAATCAGGTGCGCCACTGTCATTGCCGGGCTCTCGCGCAAATCATCAATGTTCGGTTTAAACGCCAGGCCGAAGCAGGCAATCGTCACCTCAGAAGCACGTTTGCCGCTGGCAGTCAGGCAATCCGCCAACTGCTGTTTGACCTGATCTAACACCCACGTCGGTTTCGCATCATTCACTTCACGCGCGGTACGAATCAGACGCGCCAGTTCCGGATTTTGCGCCACGATAAACCAGGGATCGACAGCGATACAGTGGCCACCAACACCTGGTCCGGGCTGCAGAATGTTGACTCGTGGATGGCGGTTCGCCAGCGCAATCAACTCCCACACGTTGATCTTCTGTTCCGCACAAATCAGCGATAGCTCATTGGCAAACGCAATATTCACATCGCGGAAGCTGTTCTCCGTGAGTTTGCACATCTCGGCAGTACGCGCGTTGGTTTCCACACATTCGCCGCGCAGGAAGATGCGATACAGTTCGCTGGCCCGTGCTGAGCACGCAGGCGTCATGCCGCCAATCACACGGTCATTTTCCAGCAGCTCTACCATCACTTTGCCGGGCAGCACGCGCTCCGGGCAGTAAGCGATAAACACGTCACAGTTATCACCGTGCTGCGGGAAACGCAGGTCAGGACGTGCCTCCGCCAGCCAGGCGGCCATCTGTTCGGTCGCGCCAACCGGTGAGGTCGATTCGAGGATCACCAAATCGCCCGTTTTCAGCACCGGTGCAATCGACAACGAGGCTGCCTGTACATAGCTCAGGTCCGGCTGATGATCGCCGATAAACGGAGTAGGTACGGCGATTAAGAAGGCATCCGCAGCTTCGGCTTGCGTGGTAGCTCGCAGAAAACCTGCCTGCACGGCTTCACGCACCACGTCACCTAACTCCGGCTCGACAATGTGAATGTCGCCGCGATTAATGGTCTCGACCGCGCGGACATTGATATCCACGCCGATCACTTTTTTTCCCTTTGAGGCAAAAACGGCCGCCGTTGGCAGCCCAATGTAGCCCAGTCCGATAACGGAAATGGTTTCAAAACGCATAATTATACTCTGTGTTGTTTCAGTGCCTGCAGGATGCGCGAGCAGGCTTGTCCATCGCCATACGGATTGTGCGCGCGACTCATCCTCTGCCAGGCTTCCTCGTCCTGCAGCAGCAGGCTGACTTCTTCGACAATCCGGTTGATATCGGTACCGACCAGTTTTACTGTGCCCGCATCCACCGCTTCCGGACGCTCAGTCGTATCACGCATGACCAGAACAGGTTTGCCCAACGATGGCGCTTCTTCCTGAATACCACCGGAATCGGTGAGGATCAGCCAGGAACGGTTCATCAGCCAGACAAAAGGTAGATACTCCTGTGGCTCAATCAAAATGATATTGTCGATGCCGCTCAGGATACGATTTACCGGCTCGCTGACGTTGGGATTGAGGTGCACCGGATAGACGATTTGCGCCTGCGGATGCTGACGTGCAATCTGCGCCAGCGCGCTGCAAATGCGTTCAAAACCGCCGCCAAAGCTTTCACGACGATGGCCGGTGACCAGAATCAGTTTTTTATCCGCATCAAGGAACGGATAACGTGCTGCAAGACGTGCATTCAGATCGCCATCATCCAGCACCCGATCGCGCACCCATAGCAGCGCATCAATCACCGTATTGCCGGTAACAACGATACAGTCATCCGGCAAATTCTCACGCAGCAGATTCTGCCGCGAACTCTCGGTTGGGGTGAAATGGTAGCTCGCCAGATGACCGGTTAAGGTGCGGTTAGCCTCTTCCGGCCAGGGCGACATCAGGTTGCCGGTGCGCAATCCTGCTTCGACGTGCCCCACCGGAATCTGATGATAAAAAGCGGCTAAGCTAGCAGCAAAAGTGGTGGTGGTATCACCGTGCACCAGCACCACATCGGGCTGAAAATCGGCGAGCACCGTTTTCATCCCCTGCAAAATGCGGCTGGTGATCTCCGTCAGCCCCTGTTCCGGGCGCATGATATTGAGATCGTAATCGGGCTGCAGCTTGAACAGCCGCAGCACCTGATCGAGCATTTCACGATGCTGCGCGGTCACGCACAAGCGCGATTCAAACGCCGGGTCCTGCGCCAGTGCCTGCACCAGCGGGGCCATTTTTATCGCCTCAGGACGCGTGCCAAATACGGTCAGAACTTTCACGTGGCTTCTCTTAATGGCTCGTTGGTGACGTCGGACGAGGACGGCGCATCAGCGCCACACCTGCACCCACCAGCGCGCCAATGACGCCCCACATGATCATCATAAACATTCGGCGCGGACTGTCGCGCGACACCGGCTCTTCAGGCGTGCGCAGATAGCGGTAAGTCTGGAAGGGCTTATCCAACTGCGCACCTGCCTGCAACGTGCCCAGCATCGCTCTGTTTTGATCATAGCTCAAATCGTAAGCGGGCCCGCTGGCCTGCAATGTATCGAGCTGAGCCTGCAACATTTGCTGTCCGAGCAGGAAGCGATCGCTGTCAGGCAGCGCTTCGCCAATGGCCGGAGCACGGTTTTCTTTGATGCCCTGCTGACTAGCAACCTTTAAGGCCTGTTCAATACGTTGACGCTGGCGATCAAATACCGCCTGTGCCACTTCCTGCTGACGGGTAACCTGCGCCTGCAGCTGCGCGCTGCGCGCCTGCCATGCCCCCTTCAATTCTGCATTCAAATGGCGCGCCGCGCGTTCGCTGGCATAGGCGATATATTGGCGCAGCAGGTTATTCGCGTCGCCAGCGGTTTCGGCAATCAGCTTAATGTTATCCAGCGTGTTATGCGCCGCATCCGCTGGTGTGAACTGGATATTGGTAATCAAATCATCCAGCAGTGCGGCATCGTTATGCGCGTTGCCACTTTTGCGGCTTTTGAAATAATCGGTCTGCTGCCAAAAATCACGGCGCGTGTCCCAGGAGGCCAACTGCATAGTGAACTCCTGATAGACCTCATCCATCACTGTTGGGGCGGGTGTGTTGAGATTGAGCGTGTTGTTACGCACATCGAGGTTATTGAGGAATTGCTGCTGCACGAAGAAGTCACCCAGCATGTTAACCGTTGGACGATCGGTAACGGCGGTGGTGCTCCAGGCTTGCTTCATCAGCATCGAGGCGAGCCAAGCCAATAAGGCAAACAGCAGCGCAAAGCCGATAACCCAGCGCTTACCGCGCCACAGCGTGCAGCCAAGGCCGCGCACATCCAGTTCGTTCTCCACAACGACAGAGGTCATAACAAAAGTCCTTATCGGGGTACTGATCGGGGTAATTTATTTTTTATCTTCGCCACTGCTTTGCCAGCGGCGTTTAATACGACGAATTTTGCGCGCCACACGCCAGGCGTGTTTCAGGCAATAGCCGTAAAGGAAAAAGGCCATCAGGAACAGCACCAGCATCACCCACTCGGGGATGAAGGCAAGGTATTCGCCCAACACACCAATACCGGCCAACAGCGCTGCAGCTACGGTAATCAGCACAAAGGCCTGACGCGAAGTGAAACCCGCTCGCATGATCAAATGGTGAATGTGCTGGCGGTCAGCTGAAAACGGACTCATCCCCTTACGCAGACGGCGATACATAATCGCCACCATGTCCATTAGCGGAATGGCAATCAGCCAAAGTGCCGTGACCGGCGTAATCGGATGGCTCAAACCCTGGGTGGTTTCCAGCAGGATCCAGATAATGGTGAAGCCAATCATGGTGCTGCCGGCGTCGCCCATAAACACTTTGTAGCGGCGACCAATCAGACCCAGATTGAGCAAAATATAGGGGATGGTGGCGGCGATCATGGCGAAACACCACATCGCAAGACTGGTTTGGCCGTCGAAAAAGAGGATGATGCCCATGGCGGCAAAGGTCACACTGGCCAGCCCACCCAGTAAGCCATCAATGCCATCCACCATGTTAAAGGCGTTAATGGCCGCCCAAACGGCGAACAGTGTAAGTACGTAGCCAAATGGCCCAACAACCAATTCCACCGGACCAATGATAAATCCAAGGCTCAGCAGATACAGTTTTGAGCCGACCATCATCACGATGGCCACCGCCGCTTGTACTAATGCGCGGATTTTAACGCTGATATCGAACCGATCGTCCAGTGCACCCACCAGCACCAGCACCCCTGCGCAACTTAAATAGAGTGCCGCATGGGGTAAATAATAATCTGAAATAGCGAAAGCAAAGCAAATCCCCGCATAAACGGAGATCCCACCTACTAACGGAATGGCGCCATGGTGTCGTTTTCTTGAATTAGGTGTGTCTACCAGCCCAATTTTTTTAGCGGCTTTACGGGCAAAAAATAGGAACACTAAAGTAAACAGAAAAACAAAACCAAGCTCAGTACTCATAGTGAGTAAATTCACGTTAACGCTCTCAGCTAAAATCATCGACAACAATAAGCAAAATTCTTGCCATTGCCGTATATCCCTTGTCCGAATTCTGCCTGGGAAAAATCTTATTGCTGAAAAAATCAGCACATTTCTGGCACAATCATTATATTTCTTCCTGACTGGGCTAATCCTAATGCCCATAAAAAAAAAACGCCACGTTAAGACGTGGCGTTATCAATAAATCCTGGCAAATTGTGCGAAAGAATCGCTTCGCTTAGCGATTCAATTTCGCCAGCTTACGAACGCTTCATCATATCGAAGAATTCGTCGTTGGTTTTGGTCATCGCCAGCTTATTGATGAGGAACTCCATCGCATCAATTTCACCCATTGGATGGATGATTTTGCGCAGGATCCACATTTTCTGCAGCTCTTCCTGCGTGGTGAGGAGTTCTTCTTTACGGGTACCGGAGCGGTTGTAATCAATCGCTGGGAAGACACGTTTTTCAGCAATTTTACGCGACAGGTGCAGTTCCATGTTACCTGTACCTTTAAATTCTTCGTAAATCACTTCGTCCATCTTCGAACCGGTATCAACCAGCGCAGTCGCGATGATGGTCAGGCTGCCGCCCTCTTCCACGTTACGTGCTGCACCGAAGAAACGCTTCGGACGATGCAGGGCGTTGGCGTCCACACCACCGGTCAATACTTTACCGGAAGCCGGTACCACGGTGTTGTAAGCACGCGCCAGACGGGTGATGGAGTCAAGCAGGATAATAACGTCTTTCTTGTGCTCGACCAGGCGCTTAGCCTTCTCGATCACCATCTCAGCGACCTGAACGTGGCGTGAAGCCGGTTCGTCGAAGGTGGATGCGATGACTTCGCCTTTCACCAGACGCTGCATCTCGGTCACTTCTTCCGGACGCTCGTCAATCAGCAGCACCATCAGCACGCAATCCGGATAGTTGTACGCAATGCTCTGTGCGATGTTCTGCAGCAGCATGGTTTTACCGGCTTTCGGTGGCGCCACGATCAGACCACGCTGACCGCGACCGATCGGCGATGCCAGATCCAGTACGCGAGCGGTCAAATCTTCGGTTGAGCCATTACCGCGCTCCATACGCAGACGATTGTTTGCGTGCAGTGGCGTGAGGTTTTCGAACAGAATCTTATTACGCGCGTTTTCCGGCTTGTCGTAGTTAACTTCGTTAACTTTCAACAGCGCAAAGTAACGTTCACCCTCTTTTGGCGGGCGAATTTTACCAGAAATGGTGTCACCAGTGCGGAGGTTGAAGCGGCGGATTTGGCTGGGAGAAACGTAGATATCATCGGGACCGGCGAGGTAGGAGCTGTCTCCAGAGCGGAGGAAACCAAATCCGTCCTGCAATATCTCCAGCACACCATCACCAAAGATGTCTTCGCCACTTTTCGCATGCTGTTTAAGGATAGAGAAAATAATATCCTGTTTACGCATACGTGCCTGGTTTTCCAGACCCATATTTTCGCCGAGGGTAATCAGCTCAGAAACCGGCGTGTTCTTTAATTCGGTAAGATTCATAGTGAGGGTTCTTAAACTCGGGGTAATTCTCGAAATGATTGTCGTGGGTGGTATGGCAAAAATTCCATGCCGTTAATGGCTCTTTTTCAACTCTGCTCGACGATTATCGTCTGATGTGGCGATAGGAAACGAAGAGATGGTCGAAAGGTGATGCCGAATGTGCTAGTCATCAGATTGCCAAACCACGATAACGTTCAATGCGAGCAGGGTCTGACAAGGGAAAACTTTAGATGCAAACTACAAGGTAAGTGCGTAATGCAGTGAGGTCAACTTAACACGCCTGAAGGGAGACGTCCAGCAGTGGCGAAAAAATTCACCACTGCGGAACAACACCGCGCCGGGCTTAGGCCAGGTTAGCGTTCAGGAACTCTTTCAGCTGGCCTTTAGACAAGGCGCCTACTTTGGTCGCAGCCACTTCACCGTTCTTGAACAGCAGCAGTGTCGGGATACCACGAATGCCATATTTAGGCGCAGTGCCCGGGTTGTCATCAATGTTCAACTTGGCGATGGTAAGCTTACCGTCGTACTCTTCTGCGACTTCGTCGAGAATTGGGGCGATCATTTTGCAAGGACCACACCATTCAGCCCAGAAATCTACCAGAGTGACACCGTCGGCTTTCAGCACGTCAGTGTCGAAACTGTCATCGGTCAAGTGAACGATTTTATCGCTGCTCATGTTTAACTCCAAAGATTGTGCCTGGCGAATTGGCGTAAAATATACCAACGTAGGTTGACTTTATTTCATCGGATACGCTTTCGTAAAGCGCTAGTAAGCTGATATTCTACCACACTATGAGCAAAACACACTTAACTGAACAGAAGTTTTCCGACTTCGCCCTGCACCCACAGGTGGTTGAAGCCCTTGATACCAAAGGCTTTTCTAACTGCACGCCTATTCAGGCGTTGGCACTGCCTTTTGCGCTTTCAGGGCGTGATGTTGCGGGTCAGGCGCAAACCGGTACCGGCAAAACGATGGCGTTCCTGACGTCAACGTTTCATCATCTTCTTTCTCATCCAGCCGCTGAAGGCCGCCAGATTAATCAGCCACGTGCGCTGATCATGGCCCCGACGCGTGAACTTGCTGTGCAGATCCATGCCGATGCAGAGCCACTGTCGAAAGTCACGGGTCTGAAACTGGGTCTGGCTTATGGCGGTGACGGCTACGACAAACAGCTGAAAGTGTTGGCCGATGGCGTCGATATTCTGGTGGGCACCACCGGTCGCCTCATCGACTATGCGAAACAAAATCACATCAACCTCGGCGCCATTCAGGTCGTGGTTCTGGATGAAGCCGATCGCATGTTCGATCTTGGCTTTATTAAAGATATCCGTTGGTTGTTCCGCCGCATGCCGCCGGCCACCCAGCGTCTGAGCATGTTGTTCTCGGCGACCCTCTCTTACCGCGTACGTGAACTGGCGTTCGAACATATGAACAACGCTGAATACGTGGAAGTGGAACCGGAGCAGAAAACCGGCCACCGCATCAAAGAAGAACTTTTCTACCCTTCGAATGAAGAGAAGATGCGTCTGCTGCAAACCTTGATCGAAGAAGAGTGGCCCGACCGCGCCATCATCTTCGCCAACACCAAACACCGCTGTGAAGATATCTGGGGCCATCTGGCCGCGGACGGTCACCGTGTAGGTCTGCTGACGGGCGATGTGGCACAGAAAAAACGTCTGCGTATTCTGGATGACTTCACCAAAGGTGATGTAGATATTCTGGTCGCGACTGACGTTGCGGCGCGAGGTCTGCACATTCCTGCAGTGACCCACGTGTTCAACTACGATCTGCCTGACGACCGTGAAGACTACGTGCATCGCATCGGTCGTACCGGCCGCGCGGGTGCCAGCGGACACTCCATCAGCCTGGCGTGCGAAGAGTACGCACTGAACCTGCCAGCGATTGAAGAGTACATTGGTCACGGTATTCCGGTGAGTAAGTACAGCAGTGAAGCACTGATGAGTGAGCTGCCTCCGCCGAAACGTCTGCAGCGCAGCCGTTCTGGAAACGGCCCACGCCGTGGCGGGAACAACAGCAACCGTCGTAGCGGCGCGCCGCGCAATAACAACCGTAAACGTTCGAGTTAAGCACACCATGCTGAGCGCATCGTCACTTTATGCTGCGATTGATTTAGGCTCTAACAGCTTTCATATGTTGGTGGTGCGCGAAGTGTCCGGCAGTATTCAGACCATTGCGCGTATAAAGCGTAAGGTACGTCTGGCTGCCGGTCTGGACAAAGCCAATCACCTCTCCGCCGAGGCGATGCAGCGTGGCTGGCAATGTCTGAAACTCTTCTCTGAACAGTTGCAAGATATTCCGCCCGAGCAAATCCGCGTGGTCGCCACGGCTACGCTGCGTATTGCTGAAAATGCCCAGGACTTCCTGGCTCACGCCGAAGAAATTCTTTGCTGCCCGGTGAATGTCATCAGCGGCGAGGAAGAAGCACGCCTGATTTATCAAGGTGTTGCCCACACTACCGGAGGCTCTGATCAGCGCCTGGTGGTGGATATCGGCGGCGGCAGCACCGAGCTGGTCACCGGCGAAGGTTCGCACGCGACCACGTTGTTTAGTTTGTCGATGGGTTGCGTCACCTGGCTGGAACGCTACTTTGGCGATCGTCACCTGGCGAAAGAGAATTTCGAGCAGGCTGAATTAGCGGCCCGCGACATGATTCGTCCGGTCGCGGCGGCACTGCGCGAAAAAGGCTGGCAGATCTGCGTCGGTGCTTCTGGCACCGTGCAGGCACTGCAGGAAATTATGGTTGCGCAGGGCATGGATGAACGCATCACCCTGAGCAAGCTGCAGCAGCTAAAACAGCGTGCGATTCAGTGCGGCAAGCTGGAAGAGCTGGAAATCGAAGGATTGACACTCGAGCGCGCGCTGGTATTCCCCAGCGGCCTGTCGATTCTGATCGCTATCTTCCATGAACTAAGCATCGACAGCATGACGCTGGCCGGTGGCGCACTGCGTGAGGGGTTGGTGTACGGCATGCTGCATCTGCCGATTGACCGCGACATTCGTAGCCGCACGTTGCAAAACGTCCAGCGCCGCTTCTCTATCGATGTGGAGCAGGCAAGCCGCGTGCGTCAGCTGGCTGAAAGCTTTTTCCGCCAGGTGAGCACTGCCTGGAAGCTGGATAACCGATGTCGCGATCTGCTGCTGAGCGCCTGTTCAATTCACGAAATAGGCCTGAGCGTCGATTTCCGCCAGGCACCCCAGCACGCCGCTTACCTGATTCGCCATCTCGATCTTCCTGGTTTTACGCCCGCACAGAAAAAAATGCTCGCCTGCCTGCTGCAGAATCAGAGTGGCAGTATCGATCTCGCTTTACTGACGCAGCAGAACGCTGTGCCACCACGTATGGCGGAACGCTTAAGCCGTTTACTGCGTCTGGCGATTATTTTCTCCAGCCGTCGTCGCGATGACACGCTGCCTGCGGTTCGTTTACAGGCGGATGATGATGCGCTGCACCTGACACTCCCTGCTGGCTGGCTGGATGCGCATCCGCTGCGGGCCGAATTGCTGGAACAAGAGAGTCATTACCAGTCTTATGTGCACTGGTTGCTGACTATCTCTTAATCAAACCTGCTGCGCTTGCTGATGCTGCGTTGAAAGCTCCCGTCAAATGCTCATTGACGGCATGTGAACTCCGCTTTGCCGGGAACTTTTCGTCTTGCCTCCGCTACGCTCGCAACGGTTCTCGCTACAGGCCTGGCCTGAACGAACGACGGGGGATTTACCCCTTCTTCGCATTCTCCAGCATCGCACGTAAGCCCGCGACGCGCGTCTGCCCGGTTTTCACCCGCTCCTCGGCGCTGATCACCTTTTTCTCGCGCTCCCACACCACATCATCCTGCGGCAGCTCCATCAGGAAGCGGCTTGGTTCTGGGCGGACCAGTTCGCCGTACTGACGGCGTTCACGGCACAGGGTAAAGGTCAGCTCTTTTTGCGCGCGGGTAATGCCCACATAGGCCAGACGGCGTTCCTCTTCGATGTTGTTCTCATCAATGCTGCTCTGATGCGGTAACAACCCCTCTTCCATACCGACCAGATAAACATACGGGAACTCCAACCCTTTGGAGGCGTGCAAGGTCATCAGCTGCACCTGGTCGCTCTCCTCATCGCTCTCGCCGCGTTCCATCATGTCACGCAGCGTAAAGCGCGTCACCACCTGCGCCAACGTCATCGGCTCATTCAGCTCATCGCCCTCCAGCATCTCCGTCATCCACTGGAATAGCGTGTTGACGTTTTTCATGCGCATTTCGGCGGCTTTGGGGCTTGGCGAGGTCTCAAACAACCAGCTTTCATAATCGACACCGCGAATCAGGTCGCGTACCGCATTCACCGGTTCGCGTTCCGTCAGCTGGATAATCTCATTAAGCCATTGAGTAAAACGCTGCAGATGCTCCAGACCGCGCCCGCTCAGCGTCTGTTCCAGCCCCATATCGAAGCTGGCATTGAACAGACTTTTATTGCGCAGGTTGGCCCATTCACCCAGCTTTTGCAGCGTGGCGGGGCCAATTTCACGACGCGGCGTGTTAACGATACGCAGGAAAGCACTGTCGTCTTCCTGATTGGTCAGTACACGCAGATAAGCCAGCAAATCTTTAATTTCCGGCCGCGAGAAGAACGAGGTGCCACCAGAGATGCGATAAGGAATACGGTTCTGCATCAGCTGCTTTTCAAAGACGCGTGACTGATGGTTGCCGCGATAGAGAATCGCATAATCTTTGTAGGCGGTTTTATTAACGAAGTGATGGGCAATCAACTCACCGGCGACCCTCTCGGCCTCATGATCTTCATTGTTGGCACTCAGCACCTTCAGCTCGCTGCCCTCGCCCAGCTCGGAGAACAGGCGCTTCTCAAACACATGCGGATTATTGGCAATCAGGATGTTAGCTGACTTCAAAATGCGCTGGGTTGAGCGATAGTTCTGCTCCAGCTTCACCACTTCCAGCGCCGGGAAATCCTCTTTCAGCAGCACCAGGTTTTGCGGTCGCGCACCACGCCAGGAGTAAATCGACTGGTCATCATCGCCTACCACGGTGAAACGCGCCCGCGCGCCCACCAGCAGTTTCACCAGCTCATACTGGCTGGTGTTGGTATCCTGATACTCATCCACCAATAAATAGCGAATACGCTGCTGCCAACGCTCGCGCACTTCCTGATTGCGTTGCAGCAACAGCGTCGGCAGCGCAATCAAATCGTCGAAATCCAGTACGTTGCAGGATTTCAGATGCTGGTCGTACAGCTGATAACATTGGGCAAAAATCTGGTCGCGCTGGGATTTGGCCAGGCCAGCCGCACCCTGCGGATCGACCAGATCATTCTTCCAGTTGGAAATGGTGGAAATCAGCTGCTGCAACAGCGTTTTGTCTTCCTCCAGCCACTGTTTAGTGAGGTCTTTCAACAGCGCCAGCTGATCTTGATCGTCGAACAACGAGAAGCTCGCTTTCATTCCTAACGCTTTGTATTCACGTTTGATTATCTCCAGCCCCAGCGTATGGAAGGTGGAGATCATCAGGCCGCGCGCCTCTTTACGTCCAAGCGTTTGCGCGACACGCTCTTTCATCTCGCGCGAGGCTTTATTGGTGAAGGTGACGGCCGCGATATGGCGCGCCTGATAGCCACACTCGCGGATCAGGTGGGCGATTTTATTGGTGATGACGCGGGTCTTACCCGAGCCTGCACCGGCCAGCACCAGGCAGGGACCGGTGACAAATTCGACAGCACGTTGTTGGCCGGGGTTTAAACGCATAACGGAATATCACTCGACTAATGAAAAGGAGATCCCCTGACGATTTCGCATGGCAGGAATATGGACAGGTGAGCGACTCCCGGAAACTGACTCAATCAGTCACCGTATCAAGCATACGCAGCCAACGCACCTGCAATTTAAAGTAGGACGGGGATATAATGCGCCGAACATTATACATACATACAGAGACACCAACATGGCGAAAACCGCGGCAGCTTTGCACATCCTCGTCAAGGATGAAGCGCAGGCCAAATCCCTGCTGGCCCAGCTGGAAAAGGGCGCAAACTTCCAGCAGCTGGCAAAAAAACACTCCACCTGTCCATCGGGACGTAACGGCGGCGATCTGGGTGAATTTCGTAAAGGCCAGATGGTGCCCGCCTTTGATAAGGCGGTGTTCTCCTGCCCGCTATTGCAACCTTACGGGCCGGTGAAAACCGCCTTTGGTTATCACATCATCAAAGTGCTGTGGCGCAACTGATCACTTTTTACTTTTCATCTGCTGCAACACGTTGCTGCACTGGTTGGCATCTGTATCACTGGGTGAAATCAGTGCCAGCAGTGCGGCGGCCGGCGCCACCACTGCGCCCAGCGCCACCGCAGCAGCGCCACGTGCGATCAGCGGCCCGGCTTTCACTCCCGCATCCGGATTTTTGAAGGTGCCACGCACATACAGTGGCGATCGCAAGGTGATGATACGAATGCCTTTGCTCTCTGGATTAATGGATAAGTCCATCCTTTCATTGGCAAAGTTAACGTTGCCGGTGACATTAATCACCGCATTCTCCGTATCCAGCACAAACACTTTCGGCGTGGCGAGACCCTGACGGATATTGAGATCGGTGGCAGCACAGTTGATGCGCACCTCATCATCGCCAAACAGTTTGCCGACCACATAGTTACCGACATTCAGGCCGGCAATCTCCATCAGACTACGGCTGATCAATCCGTCATTCATCAGCAGTTTCAGCTCGCCGTTGCTGGTCCCCAGAATATCCGCCACCGAGTTGCCGGTACCGCTCAGGCTGGCATCCCCGTTTAACTGACCCAGGCTACGCTGCATCGCCGTGACATTCGGGAACAGCTGACGCAGTTGCAGCTTACGCGCATGCAAATCCGCGCGCCCGCGCATCGGGCTTTTATCCCCTTCCAGATGAATGGTGGAGTTGATACTACCGCCCGCCATGCCGAAGCGCAGCGGATCGAGCAGCAGGTCACCGTTTTTCAACTGCAGATGGGTATAAAGGTCGCTAAGCGGCAGCTTGCTGCTGTGTTCGATGCGTTTTCCGCTGAATTTCACATCCGCATCCATCACGTCCCAGCTTTTGGTATCAAACTTGTCATGTGGCAGCACGCGATCGGCCGGTTGAGTCGAAGCGTCACCACGCTGGGCTTTAGCCTGCTGGGTTTTCTCACTGCCCTTGCCCGAATTCACGCCAATCAGCGGGCCTAAATCCGCCATGCGCAACTGGTTCGAGGTTAATTCTCCGGTCAACGTTGGGCGCGGTTTCACCTGGTGATAAGCCAGCGAGCCGTGAATATCGCTATCGCCAATATGCCCATTGAAGTTTTCGTAACGGAACAGCGGCCCTTTCTCTTCATTGAAGCGCGCGA
The DNA here is from genome assembly GCF_056678875.1 of Pantoea folii. Lineage (NCBI taxonomy): Bacteria > Pseudomonadati > Pseudomonadota > Gammaproteobacteria > Enterobacterales > Erwiniaceae > Pantoea > Pantoea folii. Next base: position 22,444 of record NZ_JBWXON010000007.1, read on the forward strand.
TCAAATGGCCGTCAGTTTCGTACGGCGGCGTATCAGGCAGCAGCACGCCGGTTAAACCGTACAGATTCGCCAGCGTATCGCCAGCAAAGCGCAGACGCACATCCAGCCCGCCGAGATTTAAAGGATCCTGCAACGTCCCGTCAACGCGCACGCGCGTGGTGCCGTTGCGCACATCCACCTGCAGTGGGAACGGTGTGGTTTTGCTGCGCAACGAGAGCATGCCGCCGATCTTGCCGTCGCCAGTCAGTTTCTGATCGTTGTATGTCCCCTCCGCCTGCCAGCCAAAGACAAAATCGCCCGCGCCTTTCTGCTGGTCGTTACCGCCCGCTACCTGCGCGTAAGGCACCGGTTTGCCCAGTGGATTAAGGGTGACGGTCACATCGGCTTTATTGATGGCATCGCGATAGCGAATCTGACCTTTGTCGAACAGAATATTATCGAGGCGGAAAGACCAGGCAGAAGGCGGCGCATTGGCATCGCTGTTCTCGCTGCTGGCTAAGTTGAAGGTCCAGTTATTCTTTTTATCCGCCGTCTGCACCAGCCGCGCATCGGGCAGCTGCATTTTAATCCACGGCAAATAAACCTGTTTATGCAGGAGCGCCAGCGGCGCAAGCGTGGCTTCAACGCGCTGCAAATGCACCATGGTGACATCGGGAATATTCGGCGGATTGCCCAGCATAATGTCATCAGCATGCACCTGCGGCCACGGCACCCAACTGCGCCAACCGGGTTCTTCGCGATTGCGCACCCAGGCAACACCCAGATCACCACGAATGGCGAAAGGCCGGTTTAACTCAGTGGAGACTTTTTGGTTGATGGTTGGCTTCAGGCGGTTCCAGTCAAACGTGGCGATAATCACCACCACCACCACAACCAACAACAATAAAATCCCGAAAACCCAACTCAGGACTTTTCCCGTACGTGACATTCTGCTTCCTCCTTGCCCTCAACGTCTCACATAACTGTAGTCGAGACGTTGCGGATCGGGATCAGGGAAGCTCGAGCGCCAGGGATTCCAGCGTGCTGAAGGGAACAGGCCGCGAGAAGAAATAGCCTTGTGCCGCCATTGCAGGCGAATTGCGCACCTGCTGCCACTCCTCTTCGGTCTCCACGCCTTCAACAATAACGCCGTTGCAATAGCGATTGATCAACGCCAGTAGCATGGAGAACAGCGAGCGGCCTTCATCGGTAGAGCGCAGCAGCATGAACAGTTCGCGCGACAGTTTAATGTAGTCATAGCGCAGTTCAGTCAGCGCAGAGAAGTTTGCCATGCCTGATCCAAAGTCATCTAGCCACAGCGGGCCCAGTTCAGGCATCTTCGCCACCATCTCTTCCTGCGGCAATGCATGGTGCTCCGTGAGTTCAAATCGCACCCAGGGGAGTTGCGTAATCAACTGGCGGATATCGTCATGCTGCTCAATGGCTAACAGCGTCGGACCATCAATATTCACCGAGGCCACCAGCTGACGCTGACTGAAAAAGTGTGACCACTGTAATAACAGCTCAAGCTGTTCCTCGACGACATCAAGGCGCTGCGCGATAGTCAGCGCATCAAAATAGGTTTCGGGCGACAACCTTTTCTCTGGTGCGGAGGGGTGTGTCACCGCAGTCAGTAATTCAATAGCCAGTAAACGGCCGGAGACCTGGTAAATCGGCTGGAAAGTATAGAATCGTTGGCACTGCTGCCAGAAGAAACGCGTTTCCTGTTGTTGCTCCAGTTCAATTGAAATAGGCAGCCGATGACTTAAATTGTTCATCACCATGGTTTTTTCCTGGTAGGTGGTGGGTGCCTGCAAATTGTTTCTCAGCGGCAAGTATCGGCGAGTAACACGATAACTTTATTGGTCTCAGCCACCTCACGAGCAGTTGAGTGTATCAGCGCGTTTCAGGCTTAATCGGCAAAACAAGCGGCGCTTTGTCCGTTAAATCGCCGTGGAAAGTGGGTGCAGGCACCTTAAGTTAAATTAAAACATCGTTTTAAAAACCATTGACAGCTGCCATACCAGACGCGAGACTCGAGGGCAGAATTCACTACAGGCCGAAGACCATGACGCAGAAGAACATTGCCATCATTGGCGAATGCATGATTGAGCTGTCCGAAAAAGGTGAGAACATCAAACGTGGCTTTGGCGGCGACACGCTAAACACGGCGGTTTATCTGGCACGCCAGTCAGATAGCCAGCAGCTGCGGGTGGACTATGTCACCGCGCTGGGCACCGACAGTTTCAGTGACCAGATGATCGCTGCCTGGCAGCAGGAGCAGGTTCACACCCAGCTCATTCAGCGTCTCGACAATAAAATGCCGGGCCTCTATTTCATTGAAACCGACGAACACGGCGAGCGCACCTTCTGGTATTGGCGCAATGATGCCGCTGCGCGCTTCTGGCTGGATGGCCCAGAGTCTGACGCGATTTGCGCCCAGTTGGCCCACTACGATTACCTCTATCTCAGCGGTATAAGCCTGGCGATTCTGCCGGCCACCAGCCGAGAGAAACTGATGGCACTGCTCAGCGCCTGTCGCCAAAACGGTGGCAAGGTCATTTTCGATAACAATTACCGTCCACGTCTGTGGGCAGACAAATCCAGCGCGCAACAGGCTTATGCCGAGATGCTGCATCACGCCGATATCGCCTTCCTGACGCTGGATGATGAGCACCTGCTGTGGGGTGAACAGCCGCTGGACGCAGTGATTGCACGCACGCGCGAAGCCGGTGTGCAGGAAATCGCCATCAAACGCGGTGCCGATTCCTGTTTAGTGGCGATAGGCGATGAGCCGCTGCGTGAAGTGCCCGCCATCAAGTTGGCAAAAGAGAAGGTGATCGACACCACTGCCGCAGGCGACTCTTTCAGCGCCGGTTATCTGGCCGTACGTTTAGCCGGAGGGAGGGCAGAAGATGCGGCCGCGCGCGGTCATCTCACCGCCAGCACGGTGATCCAGCATCGCGGAGCCATTATCCCTTTAAGCGCTATGCCGCAATAACCCTCCCCTCAACATTTCCCAGCGGCGCTATTTCAGGCACGACGCCTGGCGCCGCTGGATATCCGTTGGCACGATGCATGGCGCCAATCGTTCACTTTGCCGCTGTTGATTTGATAATCACGACTTACACAATGCACAGGATAATTTGCCTTAAATCCCGAGATTACACTGTGAATTTTAACTAACCTCGCCAGCGATCCATCTTTGGCTCATATCCGCCTACGCCAGTTTAGCAGCCCTTACCATATCAATTTAAATTCAATAGATTACCGACAGAAATCGGGCCGCCAGGCATAGTCCGAAACTGCAGAAATGGTGGGTTTTCGGCTGGACGCCAGCGCGAAAACAGACCATGTTTTAATCAATAACAGCAGGACGCTGTTAATCCGGCCGCGAACAAAATAATGACAACACGACTCGCTCAGGACTGATTTATGCACACAGAAATCATTAATATCTGGCCACACGGTGATGCGCCAGGCGCGAGTGATTCGCGCGCTCAACCGCAAATCGTCGATCTCGCCAAAGAGTACGAACCCTATGACCGCGCCGCGACCGGCGTGCGTTGCCCTGAAATGGCAATCTGGCACCCGGAAACCTCCAACGGCATTACGCTGCTGGTGGCGCCCGGCGGCGGCTATCAGCGAGTGCTGATTGACCGTGAAGGCAGTGCCCTCGCCACGTTCTTCACATCGATGGGGTATACGCTGGCAGTGATGACTTATCGCCTGCCCTACGATGGCCATCACGAAGGTCCCGATGCCCCACTGGCCGATGCACAACGTGCGGTGCGCGTGTTGCGCGATCGTGCGCAGCGCGGCATGAACGGCAAATACATTGTGATGATGGGCTTCTCAGCGGGTGGGCACGTGGCTGCCAGCCTGGGGACGCGCTTTGGTGAGAAAATTTATCCGGTGCAGGATCAGGCCGACAGCTTCTCGCCGCGTCCAGATGCCATGGTGCTACTCTACCCGGTGATCAGCATGCGCGACGGTCTGGCACACGAAAGCTCGCGCACTCGCCTGCTCGGCGCATGGCCGGATCAGAGGTTGATTGATGCGTATTCCATGGAAACGCGCGTACATGCGCAGACACCGCCCACGCTGCTGATTCACGCTAGCGATGATGACGCGGTTTCGGTGAACAACAGCATGGTGTTTTTCAGCGCCCTGCGTGAGCACAAGGTGCCGGTGGAAATCCACTTTTATCAGAAAGGCGGCCATGGATTTGGCATTCGCGGCGTCGCTGATCTGCCCCTCGCCAGTTGGCCGATGCTGGTCACCGAATGGCTACGCGCTAAGACATAATCCCCTTCATAATTTGAACCGCAGCGGCGCTGGCTGCATGCAGTCACCCCAGTCACCGGCTTAAGTCAGTGACTGGCGATGAACATACTTGCCGCCTTACTGCAGCTCAAATTATTTCAGGGATAATTCATGCCCTGAAACGCAGCGACGTGGCTGCATGGATGTGATGTTCAAAAGCGCCTCAAGGCGCTTTTGTGCTGCTACTCAAATTATTTTGGCGATCTCATATGCCATGAATCATAAGACTTGATGACTCGGCCATGAATGATAAATCCTGCGTCATGACGAGGGTTGAGCCGGGTCGGTCGCGCTCGCGCTGCCGTTACTTTCCGGTTTAGCTTCATCAGAAGCCGCCGGTGCCGCAGGCGCATCCGGTACCTTCATCACTTTATCCCAGCCGTCCTGCAGCATCTTCACGTTGGTCTCAGCTTCACCTTGTGGTTGAATCAGCACCATCGTCAGTTCCTGCGTCAGTTGCTGGCGCAATTCCTGATTCAGCTGGTCACGCGTCAACCCACTGAGAAACGCCTGACGCAGCTTTTGATACTGCTCCGGCGCGATATCCACCACCGCATTCTGCTGCGAGCGCAGACGCTGCCCCATCAAGATATCGGTATCCGTGCGCGCATAGGTGGCGAACAGCTTATTCAGTTCCAGCAGCTTCTGCGCCATCAGCGCATCAAACTCATCCTGCGGTAACCCTTTATCACGTACTGCCGCCAGTTCTTTCGCCACCTGGTTCATGTTCTGCGCCAGCGATGCGTTCGGGCTGTCCATGTTGATGGAACACTGCGCACGCTGGTAAAGCACGCGGCAATCAAAGCCCACCTGCACGCTCTGTGCTTTGCTGTCCGCCAGCACGCGTTGCACATGCCAGAACAGCGCTTCACGCGCCAAATCACTCTGCCAATAGTGCTGTAAGTTCTGTGAGTCACGAATCGGTTGCCACGGCGTATCCCACACCAGCGACAGGCGATCCTGACTCATCCCGCCATTCACCAGATTGACGGGCTGATGCGGCAAAGGAGAGAGCGTAGGCAGCGCTGCGGGCGCAACCCGTTTACCCTTCAGCGCGGAGAAGGTTTTGTTAATTTGTTCTGCCATGCTGCGGCTGTCAACGTTGCCCACCACATATAGGGTCATGCCATCCGGCGTGTACCACTGCTGATAGAAGCTGTTGAGCTGTGCAATATCCACCGGCGCGCGCGGTTGTTCGCCCGGATCGTGCGCAAGCATCGCGGAACCTTTCAGACGGTAACGCCACCAGACATCCTGGGTATTTGGCGGCCAGGTGGCGATGGGATCGGTCGCGGTCAGCGCGGTCGAAACCACCTGCTCATTAATGGTCATTTTCCCTGCGGTCGCCGCCAGCCAGTTCAGCGCTTCTTTCAGCAGCTCCGGGCGGTTGTTGGGCAAGCTCAGGTTGTATTGGGTGTAATCGTACGATGAGATCGCTGGCGGCAACGGGCGTTGCGGATCCATGGCTTGCTGCCACAGTGCACGCTGTTGATTGGTATCCAGCGCGGTGTTGTGCACCATTGCCAGACGCGGTATCAGATGGCTGAAACCGGTTTGCTGAGCGCTCTCCACCAGTGAACCGGTGTTAACAATCAGACGTAATTCAATACGATCGCTTGGACGTTGTGGCGTGGTGAGTAACTGCCAGCTAAAACCATTGTCCAGTTTGCCTTCCTGCCACGCGGGATCGGGCTGGAGTGTCTCGGCGTGCGCGCCAAAGCCGGATGCCGCAAGGATTAATCCGCCAACCAAAAGTCGAATTCTGGTGCCCTGCATGTGAACCCCTACATAAACAGATCAACGCTCGTTATCGCGACATGTACGGTCACATCTTTGGTGACCGGCGCGGCCCATAGCCGCCACGTTTAATGAAGAACAGACTCTTTGACCACAGGAAGGTCAGGATGTCGCGCAACGAGGTAAAAAATCGGGAAAAAAATCAATGGGGTTTATTATGCAAATGCCCGCTGTCAGGGCAAGCGACAGCGGGCATTTCTCAGGAAATTAACGCAAATAGACGATCAGACGCTGGTTTGTGAGGCGTTATTGACCTTTTTCGCTGAAGAAAGCGTCGCTTTCATCTGCTTCTCATCCAGCTGACCGACCCACTTCGCCACAACAACCGTCGCCACGCCGTTACCCACCAGGTTGGTCAATGCACGCGCTTCGGACATAAAGCGGTCGATACCCAGAATCAGCGCCAGACCCGCTACCGGCAAATGTCCGACTGCAGACAAGGTGGCCGCCAGCACGATAAAGCCACTGCCGGTTACGCCCGCTGCGCCTTTTGAGGAGAGCAGCAGCACCACTAACAACGTGATCTGGTGGAAGATATCCATGTGCGCATTAGTGGCCTGGGCAATGAATACCGCCGCCATGGTCAGGTAAATCGAGGTGCCATCAAGGTTAAAAGAGTATCCCGTTGGAATAACGAGACCCACCACTGATTTCTTACAACCCAGCTTCTCCATCTTGTCGAGCATACGCGGCAGCGCAGATTCAGATGAAGAGGTACCCAGCACGATCAGCAGCTCTTCTTTGATGTAGGCGACAAATTTGAAGATGTTAAAGCCGGCCCAGCGTGCAATCAAACCTAACACCACCACCACAAACAGTACGCAGGTGATGTAGAAGCAGATGATCAGCTGACCGAGCTGCACCAGTGAGCCCACGCCGTATTTACCAATGGTAAACGCCATGGCACCGAAGGCACCGATCGGCGCAAGGCGCATAATCATATTGATAACGCCGAAGATCACTTTGGAGAAGCTCTCAATGACGTTAAACATCACAGTACCGGCGTTACCCAGACGATGCAGGGCAAAACCAAACAGAATGGCGAACAGCAGCACTTGCAGGATATTACCGCTGGCAAAGGCACCGATTACACTACCCGGAATAATATCAAGCAAGAAGGCAACAACACCCTGTTCTTGCGCCTGTTGGGCGTATACCGCCACGGCTTTGGCATCCAAAGTCGCGGGATCAACGTTCATCCCCGCGCCCGGCTGCACCACATTAACCACGACCAGGCCAATAATCAGCGCTATGGTACTGACAATTTCAAAGTAGAGCAGCGCAACTGCGCCAGTCCGTCCAACTGCTTTCATGCTCTCCATGCCGGCAATACCGGTCACCACCGTACAGAAAATCACGGGGGCGATGATCATCTTGATCAGCTTAACGAAACCATCGCCAAGCGGCTTCATTTGCGCGCCTAACTCAGGATAGTAGTGGCCTAACAGGACGCCGATGCCGATGGCAATCAGCACCTGGAAGTAGAGGCTTTTGAACAGTTTCATAACAGGTGTCCAGGTATAGACGGAATTCACCGCCGTTATTATGGAGAACGCATGCGGCAAGCCGCCTGGAAGCGAAAAACCTTACCGATTGCGGGAAAATAACACTCCGATAACAGGATTAATATACCCTTACATTCCTTACAAAAGTTACAAAACTCTAACTATGAACTGAAACGCTTCAGCAAACTATCTGACTGCAATTTCGTTAGGAAAATCAATAAACAATGTGATTATTCAGGATGTGACGAGCTGTCAAGCCAGCGTTGGTTGAAGACGTTAAGAGGGAGCGCTTCAGCGTATAAGTAGCCTTGCCCTATAGTAATTCCGCGTGCCAGCAGCCAGTCTCGCTGCTCATCGGTTTCCACGCCTTCAGCAATAACATCAAGATGAATGATGTCCGCAATCGCCGCGACAATACGCACCATGGTGTCATCATCCGGTAGCGCCGCGACAAAACTACGGTCCATCTTCAGCTTGTTCACCGGCAGCGCTTTAAACTGATGCAGGTAATTGAGATTGGAGTAACCCATGCCAAAATCATCCAGCGCCACGGCCACGCCGGTTTGCTGCAGTGAACGCAGCAGCGAAATCGCTTGCTCGGCATCGCCAATCTGCGCGGTTTCGGTAATTTCCAGCACGAAATTGCCGGGTGCAATACGATGGCGCTCCAGCAAGCCTTGCAAATGGCTCACCATGCTGGGGTCACGCAACTGAACTGCCGATATATTGACGCTCAGCGGAATATTGATGCCCAGCTTCTGCCACGCGGCAAGGATGCGGCAGGCTTCTTCAAACACCCAGCGCCCAATCGCGGAAATCACCCCAATCTCTTCCGCGCTGGCGATAAACTCTTCTGACAAACCATAGCTGCCATCCGGCATACGCATACGCAATAGCGCTTCCGCGCCCGCCAGCTCACCGGTTTGCATATTGATTTGCGGCTGCAGATAAAGTGCAAATTGACCATCCTGCAACCCCTGCAGGATATCGTGCTCCTGCGTCAGGCGTTTTTGCGCCCGCTCAGTCAGCGCCGGATCAAAGAACAGAATCTGGTTTTTGCCTTGATGACGCGCCGACATCATTGCCGAGGTCGCGCGGTCGAGTTGCTCGCTGGCACTGACGACGCTGTCATCATGCAGCGCCAGGCCAATACTGGCGTTTGGACGCAGCTGAAGCTGATGCAGGTTCACCGGCTGGTTAATGCGAATCATCAGGTTGCGCGCCAGACGCATGGCGCGGAACGGGTTGTGCGCGCGCTTCATCAGTAGCGCGAAATCACTGGGTCCGGTTTGCGCCAGCAGGGTGTGGTCGTCAACGGTGCTTCGAATCTTCTCCACCAGCGTCAGCATCAGGGTGTCGCGCTGTTCATCACTGAGAACGCCATTGGCTTCCTGCAGTGTTTCGATACGAATCACCATCAATCCCCACGGCTGACGGCTATGGCGATGACTGGCGTGCTGATCCAGTAACGCCAGGAACAGGGCCCGGTTGGGCAGGTCGGTCACGGCAAAATGGGTGGTCATGCGACTCATCTCATCATGAATCGACTCCAGCACCTGTTGATTGCGGTTGTAGCTGCGGATCAGCATGCCGATTTCATCGTCGCGATGATTATGCGGCAGGTCGAGCTTGTGCGTGAGAATGGCCTGCGGTGGCAACTCCTGCAAATCACGCGACAAACTTCTCAAAGGATGGACGATCAGGCGATTGATACACCAGCTAATCGACACCGAAAGTATCAGCGCCAGCAGCAAATAGGTGGTAATCATGGTGGAGAGCGTGCTGAGCAGGAACTGGTATACCCGTGAGGAGTCGGCCTGCAGCACCAGATAGGCGATAGGCTTCGGCAGTCCAGTACGCTCTACCGAATAAAGCGGCAGCGTGATTTGCACCGGCAGTTCAAACAGACGTGCCACGAAACGCGGCACCGGTTTTTCCGGCACAAAATCGGCGTGCAGCGCCTGAAACGCATTCGGCAATACCACATCGGCACGCGACAGGATGCCCGCCGGTTTCAACGTATTCAGGATGCGTTCAGCTTGCGGAATATCGCCTTTCAGAACGGCTTCCGACAGCGGCTGGCGCACCGTGTGCGCGATATTTTCCATCTGCTGGGCGTAGTCAATCCTGCGCTGCTGCACAAAGTGGAATAACTGGATGACGATAAAAATGCTGATGGTCACCATTGCCACGGCGGATACCGTTGCCATCTGTTTTATCGTTAACGAGCGACTGACGCGCAACAAAACCCTCTCCCGACCACTTAAATCGACTATGTATACCCTAAATTATTCAAGGTGCAGGCAGGCGGCAAGGGAATGAATCCCCAGGAGCTTACTCAGGTAAGTGACTGGGATAAATGAGCACAGCCAACGCACCTGCAACTTGAAGAATGACGGGTATAGATGAAATGCGCAGCGAGTATATCGCAGGTCAGCATTTTTATGCGCCGGGATAAAGTCGAAAAAAGGCAGGAAGGGCAAGATAAAGTGGTGATTAGGAATTGTGCACGTTAAAGTCGCGGCGCAAAATTTGCGCCGCGCCCCCAGCTATTGCGGATAAGGCACCCAATCGCCGCCGTTCAGACGAATCCAGGGTTTACCCTGATACATCATCACCACCGCATTATCATTCTCGGACACCACCGGTGATTGCGGCAAATTATCCGCTAACACCGACATATTGACGTTCGGCGCGTTAAACACCTGACCATCCACCACACGGGAAATGATTTCGGAAATCGCCAGCAGACTGGTCGGCGTATCAATGCTCAACGGCTGCCCCTGATGCGGCGCTTTCATCCCGACAAACTTAATGCCCACCGGCACATGCGTAATGCTCGGGCTGGGAATATCACGCAGACCAGACATCTGCATTTTATCGCCCTGCAGCGCAGCACCGTGCTCCGGTACCACCAGCACCATCACGCGGCGTCCTGATTTCTCCAGATTGGTCAGGAATGTATCCAGCTGATCAAACAGCATTTTAGCGCGCGGCTGCCAGTCAGCGGTGCGCGTGCTGCCGAGTTCGCGCGTGCCGTCATGCAACGGAATCAGGTTATAGAAGGTGGCACTGCGCGCATCGCTGCTTTTAGTCCGATCGTCGAGCCAGCGCTGCATCAATTGCCCGTCATTGAACACTGGCGAACCATCAAAGGAGGTCAATTCTGGCGCAATTCCCGCTTGTGACATCAGCGGTACCTGCAAATTGCCCTCTTCACGCAGCTCTTTGAGATAGTTACCAAACACGCCGGTATGATCCATCATCAGTTCCTGCTTAAAGCCCAGTTTCGCCAGGTTATCAAACAGGTAACAGCGCTGATCGGTGGCCTTATACAGATTAGAGTGTGAAGTCTGGCCACAGCTGGCACGCAGCAAACGAATCCCTGCCGGACCGCTGTAGCCGGTGGCAGAGTTGTAGTTGTCCAGCAGGATATCAAAATGCTTCCATAGCGGATGGTCACGCAATTGTGCTACATCCATGTCCGACCATGACAGCGAACAGATGTTAATCACTAAAATATCAAACGGCTGAGAATCTGCGGGCAGCGCATCCGGGAAATGGGTGGCGCGCTGGCGCTCACTGTCGTAGAAACGATTTAGCCAGGAGGTCAGATTGGCACTGGTCGGGGGTGCAGATTGATCCAGTCCCTCCGGTGCTTTGGTCGCGGCTGGAGGGTTATTCAATGCCACTTCCGGTGTCGCCGCTTTGGTTGGCAGCAGATTCATCGCCGGTCCGGCAATGGTCAGCACGTTAAGCCAGATCAGCATCAGTGAAACCAGCACCGTGATGCGGATCCACTGCGCCACGAACATATAGATCACCAGCAGCACAAAGCCTGCGCCAATCATTTGCCAGTTGATAAAGCGCTCCAGCAGATCGAGCAGATAAGCTGAGGAGAAGCCCGCGACCTGGCTACCCTGGCTCATGATCGATTCCAGCCCCGGCAGCCAGGTGTCATGCCAGAACAGCGCAAAGCCAATCGGCAAGGATACCCAGTGACGCACACGATGCACACGAAGTGACGGCAGCGGGAACAGCAGCCACGCCAGGAACACCAGATTGCTCAGCGCATGAAAATTAAGGTAGCCGTACCACAACAGACCAAATTTGATCAGGAAGTAGAAATTCCAGCCGCCGAGACCGCGCCACCACGAACCGTGCAGCGTCGAAGGTTTGTTATCACTCATTACGGTTTGGTATCCGTTTTAGCAGATTTGCGTTGCCACTGCCCTTCCGACTTCAGCGCACGCGGTGGCAGCAGACGCATCAGCAGGCTGGTGCTACTGCGCGGTAACCAGCGCACAAACAACGATTTCAGGAACAGTAAAATTAATAACAGCAGGATCGCCACCTGCACCCAATCCATCAGTGTCATCAGCGGCGATCTCCATCAAGGTTGAGAACAATAGGTTGCGGGGTTTGCGCCCCACGCAGGTCAGAAGCGGACACCTTGTTTGCCCGCGGGGCCGCAATCGGTGCCATCGGCACTTCACGCTGCGCCACCGGCGTCAGCTGGCGAATCTTGTGCACTTCCGACAAAATCTGGTTGTCCTCGAACCACACCACGCGGTTACTAAACAACTCATCGTGCGGCAGCGAGAAAATCGATTTCAACGCAATATCCAAATCGTTGAAGCGGCAGGATGACAGAAACAGATAGATGCGATCGTTAATCAGCGTCACCAAATCACCAAAACGACGCGGTTTACACAGCGTCAGAATCTGCTCGGGTTTCAGCTGCGGCACCGGGCGCAATGCCACCATCAGCCCCTTGTCGTTTTCCGGCAGCAACGTATTACTCATCAGCTGCTGTACAGCCGAGCAGAACGGCTCCAGCTGCAAATAGCCTTTTTGCTGCAGCGGCTGTAATGCCTGCATCAGCGCGGGCAAGTTGGCCGGAACATGACGCGTAAACTGCTGGCCCTGAATCCCTTCCAGCGTGGTGAGAAAGCGTGACAGCGTTTGAGCGCCGGGCACGATGGCATTGACGCCACATGCCAGCAATAATCGCTCATCGCTATACCTAAGACTGGTACTGATTTCGCGTACCACAATCTTTAATGCGTTACCGCGTGAGCGGCGCAAACTGTGGACCATTTTTGCCAGGGCATTGATATCCTGGTTATGGGCCAGACTAAAAATGACCGTGGCGGCGTTGGCCTGTTGCGCACGCGAAAATACGCTTTCATTATCACTAAACAGCTGCCACTGGCTGGAAAGCGGCGGTGCGCCTTCCAGCACCCCTTCTTGTGCCAGAAACTGATTTTCATCATTAAGGCTAAGGGGGATGGTTTGCTCAACGTCATTAATGGCAATGAATTGATTATTATTACAACTCAGGCGAATCGCACGGTCAGCCAGTAATTTGTCTGCGGAGTACCACCAGTTAATTCGATATTGCCAGCTATCCTGTTGAAATTCTAAATGTGCGACACCATCAAGTTGGCGAAAATAACGCTGTAGATGGTTACGCAGATGAATAATCGACGCCCCCGAGGTGATCAGTAACAGCGTGATTTGTTTTTTGATCAACAACCGCCGCATGCGTTTCACCCAAAGCGTGAGTTCATCCTCGGATAATTTACTCCACTGCGCAGCGTTGCTGTAAAACAGCACTAAACCACTGCGGCTATTCAGTACACGCGCGAAATCATTCTCCAGATGCTGCAGGCCGGTTTTATTGGCCGGCAGCGAAAATAAGGGAATGCGCGCTGGGCCCGTCAGCGGGTCCGGCGTAAGTAAAGACTGAGGCTTCTCATCAGAACTGACCAGGGTTGCCGCCTGTTGATGGCTCACTACCTGACGCAGCAGTACCCGCGCATCTTCCTGACGCTGACTGGTAATCCAATAAAACCCCGGATTTTGCAGGGTGACTAATTCCTGCTGAACTTGTTGTAGGCCAAGCGCATAGCGATTTTTCATATTTGTTTCGCGATCAGAACAATCCAGGCTAGTTTAATATAGACGGCGACGATTGGAACTGCTGAAATAAATAAAACCTGCGCTATCTCAAATGATATTGATTTTTACATAGTCTGCGCATTTTTCCGGGTTTAAACTTTACAAAAAATAGAACCACAATTCATCCATTGCTGTTTTTTGGTGGCAAAAAGTAATGAAAACAGAGAATGCCTTTTCGCTGATCGCGTCTACCACTGAAGATCAGGATGACATTAATACCCTGAGCGAAGCCTTTTCCCTTAAGGCATTTCGTTACATTGATATTGCCCGCGAAGAGCGACTGAATAGTCTGCTGACGCGCTGGCCGCTGCTGCGTGAATTATCCGCCGACCAGGAGCCTGAGCGCTAATGCCGGTCATTGCCTTACAAGGTTTGCGCGGCGGTTGTGGCGCAACATCACTCAGTGCGGCACTTGGCTGGGCGCTCAATGCTTTACAGGAGTCGGTGCTGGTCATCGACTTTTCTGATTCGAATCAACTGGCTGCCCATTTTAACTTGCCGCTCAATCACACCCAAGGCTGGGTTCCTGCGCTGCTGGAACAGCAGCCGTGGCAGCAGTGCGCGCAGCGCTATCAAACCGGTTTGGATTTCCTGCCGTTTGGCGCATTAACCTCTCAGCAGTGCTTAAGTCTGCAAAACGCCGACACCTCGTTCGCCACGCCGTTACTGAAGGCGTTGCCGGCCCTGAAATCACACTATCGCTGGGTGATCCTCGACCTTCCAGCGGATCTGCTGCCGTGGCAACGATCCTTCGCCCTCCACGCCGATCGCCTGCTGCAGGTGCTATCGCTGGATGCTAACTGCCAGTTGCGGTTGCACCATCCGCGTTTTTTGCCGCACACGCTGTTTCTGATCAATCAATTCAATGCCAACAGCCAGCTGCAACAGGATCTGCATCAGCTGTGGCTGCGCACGCTGAAGAATCTGATTCCGCAGGTGATTCACCGCGATGAAGCACTGGCAGAAGCCTTAATGATGAAACAACCGGTGGGTGAATATCGTCCTCATGCGCTGGCGAGCGAAGAAATCAATACGCTGGCGAACTGGCTATTGCTGAACGTTGCGGGCGGTGCGGCGTGAATCCGTTGCGCTGGCTGCTGGTACCTCAGGCCTGGCAGGCGCTGCAAAGCCGTGCCCGCGTGGCGCGCCAGCACGGCGCGGGCCGCTTAACCGTGATGTTGCATCTGCTATGGTGCGTGCTCGCCTGGTCGCTGCTGCGGCTGGAAATGCCCGGCTGGCAGCGCTTGCTGCAACAGCGTCAGCGATACTATCCGCAAATCTCGCCGCTACGTCCACGCCCGTTAGACGTTGTGCGTTACGCCATGCAGAGCTTGTGGCTGATGCTGGTGTTACCGCTCGACAACAGCGCGCGCAGCGAGCGTAAACGGTTTAACGCGTTTGGCCCCCTGTTCCGCTGGCGTCAGCAGTTTTATCAGTGGCTGGGAGCGCTTCCCGCGCACATAGCGAAAACGGGCATTCATCTGCGTACCGAACAGCAGTTGCAGAAACTACCACCGCGTGTACGCCAGCTGCTGTTTATTGTCGCGGCGATTGTCGCCAGCCTGCTGGCGCTGTTGTGTATTTCACAGCCATTTGGCATCACCACGCAATTTGTCTTTGTACTGCTGCTGTGGGGCCTGGCGATGATGGTGCGCCGGGTGCCGGGCCGCCTCTCTACTATCATGCTGATTGTGCTGTCACTCACCATTTCCTGTCGTTATTTGTGGTGGCGCTACACTGAAACCCTGAACTGGGACGATCCGCTGAGTCTGACATTCGGTCTGCTGCTGATTGGCGCTGAAACCTACTCATGGACGGTGCTGGTACTGGGCTATTTCCAGACGCTGTGGCCACTCAATCGCCAGCCGGTCTCCATGCCACCCGAGATCACTTCCTGGCCCAGCGTCGATATCCTGGTGCCCACCTACAACGAACCGCTGAGCGTGGTGAAACCAACCATTTATGCCGCGATGGGCATCGACTGGCCGCAGGACAAGCTCAACATCTATATCCTTGATGACGGTACGCGCGAGGAGTTTCGCGAGTTTGCCGCCAGCGTTGGGGTGAATTACGTGGTGCGCCCCAGCCACGAGCACGCCAAAGCGGGCAACATCAACCATGCCTTGAAAGTGGCCTGCCGCAGCGATTACGTGGCGATTTTTGACTGTGACCACGTACCGACGCGCTCATTCCTGCAGATGACCATGGGCTGGTTCCTGAAGGATCACCGCCTTGCGATGCTGCAAACGCCGCACCACTTCTTCTCGCCCGATCCGTTCGAGCGTAACCTTGGTCGCTTCCGCCAGACACCCAATGAAGGCTCGCTGTTTTACGGCCTGGTGCAGGACGGTAACGATACCTGGGATGCGGCGTTCTTCTGCGGCTCTTGCGCCGTGTTGCGCCGCGCCGCGCTGGATGAGATTGGCGGCATAGCGGTGGAAACCGTAACCGAAGATGCGCACACCTCGCTGCGTCTGCATCGTCAGGGTTACACTTCCGCCTATATCCGTATTCCACAGGCGGCGGGCCTCGCCACCGAGAGTTTGTCCGCACACATCGGCCAGCGTATTCGCTGGGCGCGCGGCATGGTGCAGATTTTCCGCCTCGACAATCCGATGATGGGCAAGGGCCTAAAGCTGGTACAGCGGCTGTGCTACGCCAACGCCATGTTGCACTTCCTCGCCGGGATTCCACGTCTGATCTTCCTGCTGGCACCGCTGGCGTTTCTGCTATGCCACGCCTACATCATCTACGCGCCGGCGCTGGCGATTGCAATCTATGTACTGCCACACATGGTGCACACCAGCCTGACCAACTCCCGTATTCAGGGACGCTGGCGTCACTCGTTCTGGAGTGAAGTGTATGAAACCGTGCTGGCGTGGTACATCGCGCGTCCCACCACCGTCGCGCTGTTCAACCCGCACAAAGGCAAGTTCAACGTCACCGCAAAAGGTGGCCTGGTCGAAGAGCGCCACCTCGATTGGGTGATCACCAAGCCCTACATGATGCTGGTGCTGCTGAATATCGCGGGCATCGGCATGGCGTTCTGGCGCATGGCGTATGGCCCGGCTAACGAGTTACTCACCATCTGGGTCAGCCTGGTGTGGGTGGTGTACAACATGATTATTCTCGGCGGTGCCGTAGCCGTTTCGGTGGAAGCGCGCCAGATTCGTGAAGCACATCGCGTGGAGATCGCCATGCCCGCCGCCATTGCACGTGAAGATGGCCATATGGTGCCGTGCACCCTGCGCGACTATTCAGATGGCGGGGTTGGCGTCGAACTGCGTGAAGCCGATGCGTTAAAAGAGGATGAGCCGGTGTGGCTGCTGCTGCGCCGTGGCCAGCAGGAGTTCAGCTTCCCGTGCCAGGTTCAGCGTGTATTTGGCCGTCGCGCGGGGATTCGCCTGCATCAGCTCACCACCCGCCAGCATATTGAATTTATCCAGTGTACCTTCGCCCGCGCCGACACCTGGGCGCTGTGGCAGGACGGCTTCCCGGAAGATAAACCGGTGCAGAGTCTGGCCGATATTATGGTGCTGGGTTTCAAAGGTTACCTGCGTCTGGCGGAGTATGGCCCTGCCCCGCTGCGCCGTCTTTTCCGTGCACTGACTTCCCTGGTGAGCTGGCTGGCAACACTGCTGCCGCAGGGCATTAGCCGCGCACCTGCGGCAATCAAAACCGATTTTTCATAAGTTGATGATATGACCATGACGAGAAAACTGAGCTGGTTTACTGCCCTGCTGCTGGGCACTGCAACGCTGGCACAGGCCGCACCGCAGCCTTCTGCCCCTGAAGCACCGCGCGCCAGCGCACAGATACCGCTGCCGGTCGTCAGCCAGCCGCTGAATGCCAATGCCCCGCTGCGCGACAGCCAACTGCTGTTTAATCAGGTCGCGCCGCCGCCGGGCAGCATGACGCTGCGCGGCACCGAGCCTACCAGCCAGATCGAGTTCGGCGTGCGCAGTGATGAAGTGGTGACACGCGCCATGCTGACGCTCAGCTATCGCCCTTCACCGGCGCTGATTCCGACGCTGTCGCAGCTCAAGGTCTATCTCAACGATGAGCTGGTGGGACTGGTCACCGTGACCGCCGATCAGCTGGGCAAAGAAAATCAAACTCAGTTGCCGATCGATCCGCGCTTTATCGGTGACTTTAACCGCGTGCGCCTCGAACTGGTGGGCCATTACGCCAACGTGTGTGAAAACCCGGCCAACAGCACCATCTGGATGGATATCGGTAAAGAGAGCAAACTCGACCTGACGCTGCAAAAGCTGCCGTTGAAGAACGACCTGTCGCACTTCCCGGAACCGTTCTTTGATGCCCGCGACAGCCGCCCACTGCAATTGCCGATGGTGTTCAGCAATCAGCCTAACCTGCTGCAGCAGCGTGCCGCAGGGATTCTGGCTTCGTGGTTCGGCAGCAAAGCACAGTGGCGTGGTCAATCCTTCCCGGTCCTGTATAACCAGTTACCAAAAGAACAGCATGCGGTGGTGTTTGCCACCAACGATCATCGCCCGGACTTCCTGAAAGATCTGCCATCGGTGGAGAAACCCACGGTGGAAATGGTGAGCCAGCCGGACAATCCCTACGAAAAAATGCTGCTGATTCTCGGCCGCGATGACAACGATTTGCTGACCGCCGTCGAAGGTATTGCGCAAGGCGAACTGCTGCTGCGCGGGGATACCTCAACCATCGACAGTGTAAAAATGCTGGCACCGCGTCATGCCTATGATGCGCCAAACTGGGTGCGCACCGATCGCCGCACCACGTTTGCCGAGCTGACGCAGTATCAGAACCAGCTACAGGCCGATGGTTTGCAGCCGAACCCGATCAGTCTGACGCTGAACCTGCCACCGGACCTGTTTCTGGTGCGTGCGCGCGGCATCGACATGGATCTGATTTACCGCTACACCTCGCCGATCCAGCAAGATGGCTCGCGCCTGGCGGTGCATCTGAACAATCAGTTCATGCAGGATTACCCGCTGACGCCGAAAGACACGGCAGGCCAGCAGATCATGCGCATTCCGCTGATGCAAGGCCTGCAGGACAGCAACCGCCAGTTGACCATCCCGGCGCTGCGCCTCGGCGTGGTCAACCAACTGCGCTTCAGCTTTGATTACGCCAACACCTTTATCGGTGGCACCGCCGACGGCCGTTGCGAAACCGTCACCGCCGTCGGTCATCACGTGGTGATCGATGACAACTCCAGCATCGATTTCTCCGGCTATCGCCACTACATCGAGATGCCGTCGCTGGGTGCGTACGCCAACGCCGGTTTCCCTTACAGCCGCTATGCCGATCTGGCGCAGACGCTGGTGTTAGTGCAGCCAAAACCTGCTAATGGTGAAGTCAGCACCATGTTGAACGCGCTGGGCTCCATCGGTGCCCAGACCGGTTATCCGGCGCTGCGCGTGCAGATGAGTGATGACTGGAACCAGGCGAAAGATAAAGACGCCGATCTGCTGATGATCGGCGGTATTCCGCAGGATTTGCAGGATGACAAGAAGATCAATCTGCTGGCGGATGCGGCGCGTAGCTGGATCAACATGCCAGCACGCCCGATCACCGCGCAGAACGTACCGGTGTCCGCCAGCGACCGTGCGGTAGAGAGCCAGACCGGTATCCGCTCACGCGGCCCAATGGGGGCCATCGTCGGCTTCCAGTCGCCGTTTAACGATCAGCGCAGCGTGGTTGCGCTGCTGGCTGACAGCCCGCGCGGTTGGGATCTGCTGAATAACGCCCTGCTCGATAGCGGCAAGCGCGCTGCCGTGTTCGGTTCTGCCACCGTTGTGCGAGAATCGGGCGTCACCAGCGTGCGCGTCGGCGATACCTACTTCGTCGGCCATCTTCCATGGTGGGAGCGCCTGTGGAATCTGCTGGCAACGCATCCGGTGTGGCTGGCGATTTGTGCCGTGGTGGTGGTGATACTGTTTGCTCTGATGGCATGGCGCTTGATGCGCATGGTGAGCCGTCGCCGCCTGGCCGAGCTGGAAGATGATGAATAAACTGCCACTCGGGCTGCTGATTGCCAGTATCCTGGCGGGCTCCGGCATCGCTGCCGAGGGCCCGCAGGTGTCACCGGTGGCCTGGCTGCTGATGCAGATTCGCACCGGTGAATCCACCAACAAGTATGATCTGGTGCAGCAGTCGCTTTATCGCCTGGAAAAAATCGACCCTGATAATCCGCAGGTGCTGGCAGCGCAAATTCGCATGGCACTGCGTCAGGGCGATCAGGCAAAAGCGCAGACGCTGCTGGATGAACTGAAGAAAGTCGCGCCGAATGACGTGGCGACGCGTGAATCCGAAACCGGCCTGCGTCTGATGAGCGCTGAAGGGCGCCAGCAACTGCAGCAGGCACGTTTGCTGGCCACCGCAGGTCGCGTTGAAGAAGCGAAAACGGCCTGGGATGCCTTGTTCCACGGCGTGTTCCCGGATGTGAATACTGAACTGGAATACTGGCGACTGGTGGCACGTTTACCCGGTCAGCAGCCCACCGCTTATCGCCAGTTGCAGGCGCTGGAAGCGCGTTATCCCGGCAATATCGGGGTTGAACTGCAGCTGGCGCGCATGGCGTTTGATAACAATCAGCCAGGCGAGGCGCTGGTGCAGCTGCGTCGTCTGGCCAATCGTGACGGCGGGCGTGATGCCGCCTCCGAACTCTGGCTGCAGCAGATTCAAAATCAGCCGGTGTCAGACAGCACGGTTGCCAGTCTGAAGCAGTATCTGCAGGTATTCACTTCCGGTGATGCGCAACAGCGCGGCGAGGAAGAACTGGCCCGACAGCAGAAGCTGCTGGCCGATCCCGCTTATCGTCAACGCATGCGCGGGCTGGCGCTGGTCGATGCTGGTGGAGGCGCAGGTGCCATCGCGTCACTCAGCGCCGCGCTGAAAGCCAACCCGAATGATGCCGAACTGATGGGCGCGATGGGCCAGGCGCAGGCGCGTGCCAACAACCGCGCAGCAGCAATAAGCTGGCTGCAGAAAGCGATTCAGGCCGGACAGGCCAGCACCCAGATTGGCAAGTGGCAATCACTATTGCAAACCAACCGCTACTGGCTGGCAATTAACAACGGTGACGACGCGCTAAAAAAAGGCGATGTGGCCGGTGCGGAACGCCAGTATCGCAGTGCGCAGGCCATTGATAACCGTGACAGCTGGGCGCTGATTGGCCTCGGTGATGTCGCCCAGGCACGGAAAAATGACGCGCAGGCTGAGCAATACTGGCAGCAGGCGCTGCGCCTCGATCGCAGCAATACTACCGCCGTGCGCCGACTGGCCGCGCTGTATCAGCAGCAATCACCTGTTCGCGCGATGGCGTTTATCAATGCCCTGCCCGCCGCTCAACAGCGGTCGCTGGCGGAGACGCTGCGTTCACTGCGCAGCGACAGCCTGCGGGCTGAAGCCGATGCGCTGGCGCAGCAAGGTCAATGGCATCAGGCGGTGGTGAAATATCGCCAGGCCGCGCAGGACAATCCCAACGATATCTGGCTCTCGTATCGTTTAGCCGGTGCGCTACGCAGCAGCGGCGAAGAAGCACAAGGCGCTCAGGTGATGGACGCCATGGTGCGCCAACACGCGCAGGAACCCGCCGCGCTCTATGCCTGGGCGCTGTGGCTCTCGTCCGGCGATCAGGATGATGCGGCACTGGCGGCACTGCATCGCCTGCCGGAAACCCGTTGGGACAGCAATATGCACGAGCTGGCGGACCGCTTAACGCAGGATAAAGTCTACGCCCGTGCCAGTGAGCTGCGCGCCAACGGCAATGAATCTGCCGCGCTGGCACTGTTGCAACAGCAGCCGGCCTCGACGCGACGTGATATCACCCTGGCGGATTGGGCTCTGGAACGCGGCGACGCGAAATCGGCGCTGGCGAGTTACCAACACATACTGCAGCAGGATACAACCAACAATGATGCAGCACTGGGCCGTATCGAAGCACTCATCGCCCTGAAGCGCAAAGACGAAGCACGCACAGCGCTGCAGGCTTTACCCGCCAGCGTGGCGCAGCAAAATATCAACAGCGGTCGCCGCGTGGCGCTGGCATGGCAAAACAGCGGCGATACGGCGCATGCGCAGCAGCTGTTCAATGATTTAAAAACCCGTGCTGCCAAAGAAGCGCCATCGCAAAGCAAAGCGCTGGTGTATCGCGATGCGGCACGTCTGGAAACTCTGCAGCAACAGCCGGATGCGGCGCAGCAGGACTATCGTCTGGCAATGACGGCCAGCGGCATCAGCGCCGACGCACCGCAGGATAATGACAGCTACACCCGTTTGACGCGTAACGATGCCAGTGATGACTGGTTGAAGCGCGGCATTCGCAGCGATGCCGCCGATCTCTATCGTCAGCGGGACACCACCTTCACGCTTGAACAGGATTATTCGCGCGATAAAGGCACCGGCGGTATCTCCGATTTCACCGCGCACACCACCATGATGCAGGCGGAGACACCGCTGGCCGACGGGCGCAGCTTTTTACGCGTCGATCATGTTCTGGTATCAGCGGGCACTTTCTCTACCAGCAATGGCAGCCACAGCGAACGCTTTGGTAGCTGTAATGATGATAACTCCGGTGGCTGTAGCCGCGACTTTATCCAGCATGATGAAGGCACGGCGATAGGCGTTGGTTGGCATAACGATCGCTGGTCTGGCGATATCGGCACCACACCGCTCGGCTTTGAAGTCACTAACTGGGTGGGCGGTCTGAGCTGGAAAACCGACTTGGAAGATATTGGCGTGACGTTCACCGCTTCACGCCGCCCCATCTCCAGCTCGCTGCTGGCCTATGCCGGTGCACGCGATCCGGCGGCCAACGGCGGTAAAACCTGGGGCGGCGTAGTGGCAACCGGTGGTTCGGTGGGGCTGAGTTACGATCAGGGCGGTGCGAATGGCGTATGGGCCGATATCAGCGCCCACCAAATTACCGGGGAAAATGTCGCAGACAACAGCCGTGAACGCCTGATGGCAGGCTATTACTACAAGTTGATCAACGAAGATAATCGCCGTGCCACCGTCGGACTGAACAGCATGCTGTGGCATTACCAAAAAGACCTTAGCGACTACACCTTCGGCCAGGGGGGCTATTACAGTCCGCAGCAGTATTTCTCGCTGGCGGTGCCGGTCACTTATCGCCAGCGCACCGAGAACTGGTCGTTTGATCTGGGCGGCTCGGTCTCCTGGTCACAATCGCAAACCGACGGTCAGCAGCGTTATCCGGTCAATCCTGGCTTTACGCTGGCTTCCAACCCGACCTCCGACAGCAGCTCCGGCAACGGTTTTGGTTACACCCTGCAAGCAGTGGTAGAACGACGCATCACGCCGCACTGGTCAGTCGGTCTCGCGATGGATATTCAGCAAGCCAAGGATTACACCCCGAGTCACGGCTTGATCTACATGCGTTATTCAATGGGCGGCTGGAATGGCGATATGGATATGCCACCACAACCGCTTGAGCCGTATGCGGACTTCAAATAAAAAAGCCGCACTTCGCTGATGAAGTGCGGCCCTTTCAATTGCGTAGTACGTAGCGCTGCTACAAAAATCGCGCTATGAGCTGACAACGCGATGTATCGCGAAATATTTAACGCTTTTCCTGATACGCCAGCCAGGTCAGTAACTGCAAGCTGGCGGAGAAGTAGTTCTGATCCGGCGCTAAACGATCGCTAAGATAACCGGTTTGATTCAGGGTCAGATCGCGAATCGCCAGCAAGCCGCCGTCCAGATTGTATGGAGCAGGGGTGTTGGCGAGCACATCAAACCAGGCCGGTGTCGTCTGGCGACCATAGCCCTGCCAGACGCGCTGGAACGGCACCAGACGCAGGCTTTGCGGGTCATACCACCAGATATTGAGCGGAATACGAATCGCATCGTAGCTAAAGCGATTGGAGTAACCCACTGCCGGTGCCACTGAACCATCGGCATTCAGCGCCACCCAATCGAGCGGCAGACCGGTTTTGCCAAAGTGCATATCACCGAGGAGTTCCATGCCGTCATCGATCAGGTTATTCCATACGCGCAAATGGCTGCGCTCAGCAAACTCCTGCCAGGCGGCAAACAGGAAATAAGAGGGATTCAGCACGACATAGCTGTTTTTATTGAAGCCCTGTGCGCCTGGCAACATCACCGTGTGGCCGCCAAACGTGATCACGTTTTGTTTGACGATGGCGCGCTGAATACGATCAGAAGTTGACTGATAATCACCGCCCCACTTTTGGCCTGCGCGCTGCAGTGCCCACGCAATCAGCACATCGCCATCAGAGGCATTATTCTTGTCGGCAATCGGGTCTGAAGCACCCGGCGTGTAACGCCAGTAGAACAGATCGTTTTGCGGATTACGCAGATGGGTGCGCGTCCATTTCCACAGCAGATCAAACGTGGTGCGGTCGTCATTCGCGACGGCCAGCAGCATGCCATAGCCCTGACCTTCGGTATGACTCACATTATTGTTGGCCGTATCACTGATACGACCATCGCTGCTCATAAAGCGGCCTTTGAAAGTGCTCCAGCCATCTGCAGCGGCCTGAGCATTAAAAAACATCACCATGAAACACAGCATCCATTGACGCCAGAAGCGCATGACTCTCATCAAACAATCCTATTGATATCGGTAATGCAGCGTGTTGCTGTCATTCTTCTCAAAAGTGACCGGCACCGCAGCGCTGCCGCCTTGTGCCTGCAGCCACTGTGAATAAACACCCGCCAGCACGGCACTCATCGCCAGTTGCCAGCGCTCGGCATCCACATTGCTGTCGCCTTTTGGTAACGCGTGGTGCTGAATCAAAATGGCATTTTCCTGTGGCTGCAACTGGGCAAATCCCCAGTTGAAGCGCGCCAGTTGCAGATTCATCTCGCGTTCCAGATCCTGCACGGTGCGCGCTTCCGCTAAAGGATAGCGCGCTGCCAGCGATGCGCCCACATTGTTGAGGAAGCCTTCGGCTTCCTCGCCCGCGTTGTCCAGCATCCCTTCAATCATCACGCTGACCAGATCAAACCAACCCGGCTGATGCGGATGGCTGACGCGCGCGGTTGCCTGCTCACTCATTTAGTTGTCTCCGAACAGATAACGGAAGTACAGATTCGCTGTGCTCTCGTTGTAATCGCCAAAGGTGTCGTAGCCTAATTGCCCACCCACAGTGACATCTTTGTTGATCTTGTAATCCGCACCGGCGTGCAAGTTGTAGCCAATACCGTTCTTGCTCTCGCCGCTGTAGTAAGCGCTTTTCACGTAACCCTGATCGGCCAGACTCTGCATTTGTGCCTGGTAAGTCGGATCGTTCGGGAAGTAAGCGCTCTTATCCTGGCTGTAGGATTGATAACCCACCGAACCGCCCACGTTCACTTTCAGATCGTCGAACTTGCGGGAGAACTCAATCGGGAACGAGACCGATGCATAGTTCTGCGGGCTGAAGTAACCGCCCTGACCGTAGCTGAAGTAACTCAGGTTTTTCGAGTAATCCATCCACGACAGGCTCATGCCCACCTTCAGCTCGCGATCGTCGTAGTGGAACGGACGCACATACGCACCGGCAGTCGCCTGCACACTGTTGTTACTCGCCACGTTTTCACCGATGTAGCTGTAAGCGCCGCCGCCGAGATAGAAACCGGCATCGCCGTTATCGTAGCTCAGCAACGCATTACCGCCGTTTTTGGTCACGCGACCCCAGCGCTTACCGCTGGTTTTATCTTCCACGCCCACATAGGAGAGCAGGCTGTCGGTCATCGCACGACGTTCACCGGTGAGGATCAGCGTCAGGAAGTCAGTGAGTTTCGGTGACCACTGCACGCCCCCCACCAGGGTACTCAAATCCTGTCCCAGTGGCGTACTGCCGAGGTCGATTTTGTAGCTATCGCCTTTCAATGCCAGGTTCAGCTCAACACCGGTGGCTTTCTGCGAATCAGTGGATGAAGACGGGACATCGTCAATTTTGGCATCGCCAGACGCCACCACATTACCCTGCACCAGGGCATTGGTGCCGAAACGACGCCACGCGTCGCCCGCCGCACTGCCCGCCGTGAGCGAGACAGGTGTCATAGTAAAGTCAAAGCGCGATTCGCCAAACGGGACGGTGGAGAAAGTCAGTGGCGCTTTGGCTTCGGTCAGTTTGCTCAGACCCGATTCGCCGTCACGACCACGTACCTGCATGCCACCCTGAATCCAGGTGCCGGTTTTCTCTTGCAGATCGTCCATCATACTGTCGATCTGGCGCAGCGTCTGGCTCTGCTGGATTGCCGGTGTATTGCTGGCCAGCGTGGTCCCCGTTGCGCTGCTGGTGACATCCGGTGCCGATTGCCATGGCATCACCGCGCCATAAGCAGACGGAGAACGCCCCACCGGCGAAGTACCACGGTTGATGAACGGGTTATCCGCCAATGCCAGACCACCCACGCTTGGCGTATCACCGTTGGTGGCACCCTGCAGACCAATCAACTGCCCGCGCGCGCTGCGCAGATAGCTCATGGCCTGGCTGTGATTGCCGTTGGCTTCAGCCACGCGCGCCAGTAACAGCTGGCGATCCGGTGACTGCTCATTGTTCAGGCCGCGTGTCAGGGTATTGGCTTTATTGACGTCATTATTCGCCAGTGCCACGTTGATGGCACCGGTACGCGCATCTTGCGTTGGCGTATCCTGGGTCATCAGGTAGTCATACACCACACCCGCTTCTT
Source organism: Pantoea folii (assembly GCF_056678875.1). NCBI lineage: Bacteria > Pseudomonadati > Pseudomonadota > Gammaproteobacteria > Enterobacterales > Erwiniaceae > Pantoea > Pantoea folii. The sequence goes on from NZ_JBWXON010000007.1 coordinate 48,675, forward strand.
TGTTCATCTTGCCGGACTGATACAGTCGCGCCATGGCGAACATCAGATCGCGGTTCTGTGGATCGTGCTGCAGTGCGCCCACCAGCTTGTCGTAAGCCGCGGCGTACTGCTTCTGCTCACGCAGACGATCCACTTCGTTGATCACGTAACCGTTGCGAATACCCGCCAGCTGCGTTGGTGTACTGCGCGCCTGCAACTCCGGGCTGCTGAGGAAGCTCTGCGCTTCGGTATTCAGACCCGCCTGGTTGAGCACCGCAACCTGTGCAGCGTAATCACCGGCATTCCCCTGAATGCCGCGCTGCATATTGCTGCGCACCACAGAGACAGCGGTGGTGAGATCGCCCGCTTTCGCCAGCTTCTGTGCCAGGTTACCGGCATCCACCGGGTTGGACGGAGGTGACGAGGCCAGCGCACGCAGGGTATTCGCCGCTGCAGCATTCGAGCCCTGCGCCAGATACTGATCGGCGGTGGTCATCTGCAGGTTGAAGTTCACACGCTGCGCCAGCTCGCGCATATCGCTGCTCTTGCTGCCGTTCGGTATGCGTGACAGCAGTAAACTCGCCTGCTGCCAGGCACCGCTCTCGCTGGCGTTCAATGCGCCAGCATACAGCTCTGCCGTGCTGGCGCCGCTGCGCATCGACGGCTGCATGATATTGGCGGCCATCATATTATCACCCTGTGCGCGATAAATACGCGCCAGGTCGAGGCGTAACCAGCCATCATTCGGGAAGCGCTGAATACCGCTGTTCAAGGTGGCTATCGCGGCGCTGTTGTTGCCCGCCGCCAGCTCACGCTTAGCCTGCGCACGAATCGGATCGGTGCTGCTGCCGCGCGGGGCCACGCTCTGGCGCACGCTATCCGGCAGAGAAGCCAGCAGCGTGTTGGCTTCGGCACTGCGGTTCTGCTGACGCAGCACGTAGAACAGGCCTTCTTTGGCGTTACGGTTGTTCGGATCGGCTTGCAGGATAGAGCGATAAGTTTGTTCTGCCTGGTCGAGTTGATTGCTGCGACGCTGCACGTCCGCGCGGAACAGCTTAGCTGAAACGCCTTTCTCGCCATCGGCCTGCGCCAGGGGTTCACTCAAGGCTAATGCCTGCGCGCTGTCACCGTTTTTCAGCGCCTGCTGCGCGGTCGCCAGTTGAGCATAGAAGCGCGCATCGGCTGCCTGCTTCTGGCGCGTCTCGCTCTGATCGCCGCCCATCTGTGCCGCGCGCGTCAGATAATCAGCCGCTTCGGCATAGCGCCCGGCACGCTGAGCCACATAGCCCATACCCGCCAGTGCATCGGCATCCTGCGGGTTCGCCTGCAGCACTTTCTCAAAGTTGTTCTGCGCGTTGCTGACGTCACCACTGTTCAGTGCGGTAAAGCCAGCACCCTTCTCAGCGCCGCCAACATTTTTACGGTAGTAATCCATCACCGCATTGTCTTGCGGATGACGCTGCTGCCAGGTTTGGTACAGCGAGGCATCGGACGCCTGCGGGCCGAGCCACAGCAGCGCCTGACGCAGTGAACGGTCGGCGTCTTTATTGCCATCCGCCAGCGTGCCCAGCAGATCAATACCCTGACGACGGGTCGATTCCTGATAGGTCAGTGCCTTGCCCAGCGCCAGCTTCGCGCCGGTATCCTGTGGATGATCGGCCGCGAATTGACGCAGCGCTTCGACTGCCTGCGGCAGCAGGGCCCGGTCACCGGCCATGGTCAGGTAATATTCGGCCGCCACGCTCGGTGGTGGCTCATTACCGTTAAAAGTATTGCGCCAGGTCTGCAACGAAGCCGCGATATTGCCGCTGCGCGCTTGCTGGCGCGCTAACGACAGCTGCGCCTGTGGGATGGTTTGCAGCTGACGCGCATTATCCAGCTCGGTGAGGTGCGGATCGTTTGGCGATGCGGCACTCAGTCGCGCGCGCCACTGCGCCGCTTCCGCGCTGCTGCCGCTTTGCTGGGAATAGAGCGCCAGCAAATAAAGCGCCTGAGTGTTGTTGGGTTCCACCATCAACACTTTTTGCAGCGAAGATTTGGCCAAATCGTCATGCGCTTTCTGATGCCAGTAAGCCGCCTGATCAAACAACGCTTGTAACGCAGGATTGGTGCTCTCCGCCGCCAGCAGCGGCTGAGAGAACGCCAGTGCCCCACCCAGAATCAGGGCATGACGAATACCGGCACTCAACAGATTTTTTTTCATTGTTTTTATCCTTACTTCTTGCCGGACTTGCTATCAGCTTTCGGGTTGAGGCGTCGCCATGCATGACGCTTCAGCATCGCCCATGCGCTACCGCCGACCAGCGTTGCCAGCAACAGAGCGGCCAGCGCCATCAGCACCGAGTGCTGGTTGGCATACCACACCACCATCATGTACCACGGCATTTCGCCACTCGGGAACTGTGGGCCGACGCGGAAACTGCGAATACCGTTTTCATCAGTGATGATGGCGGTATCGCCACGAATGCCCGCGTTAATGCGCGCCGAGTTGAGATCTTCATGCAAACGCAGCAGCTGTTGATCGCTGGTTGCCACCGTCATCACCACCAGGCGATCGGCATTCCACGGCGAGCGGTAGCTGACAAAGCCACGCCACGCTTCGTTGGAGGAGAAGTAACGATCGGCATCCAGCTGCTGAAGGTTCCAGTCGCCGGTCAGCCAGCCACGCAGCTTGTCCCAGGTCGTCGGATCTTTCACGCCCAACGTATTACCGCTGGTCTGATAAGGCGTGTTAGCCAGCATCTGCTGATTGAATTCACTGTTCTGTGTGGTGCTCACCGCCAGCAGATCACTGCCCTGCAGGCGTGTCAGGTTAGTGCCACCATTTGGCAAACCAAACAGCACCTGGTTCTGCACCAGCGGTACACCGGTCGCGTTACCCGCACGTGAAGACATATCCAGCAGCGTGGAGATCTCTGCATCGGTCGGTTTTTCTGGCAGCAGCAAGGTGGTCTGCGAGAAGTCCGCCAGACGCGAGAACGGGAATGATGCGCCAACGAAGTACGACAGGTTCGGCAGCATGGTGAAGTGACGCGTGTGGCTCAGATCGATCCACGAATCATCTTCGATGCGGCTCTTGATGTTGTTGTTGAGCAACACACCACATGGCGCGTCCGCTTTCGGTTTGATGTTGAAGTACAGCGCCAGCTGGTTATCACCGTAAATCAGATACGGCTCCAGCTTCAGGGTGTAGTGCTCCTGACGGGCGTCGCCGCCCAGACGATGCCAGGCGCTCTCCAGCAAGCCGACTTTGTTTACGGTCAGGTTGCGCAGGAAGGTGCCGTTAAGCATCACGTTGAGAAACGATTTGTTCTCATCAATCCAGCTTTCCGACGGGAAGCGGTAGTGCAGCTCGACCGGAATAGTGTCGCCATCCCACATGAACAAATCAGGTGCCGCGCGGAAGTTCACGCTCAGCGCATCATGCCAGATGCCGGTGGTGGTCAGACTCTGATCTTTACGCAGCAGCTCGCTCAACCGCACCGGACGAGTGGTATTGATCCAGCGCGGCGCGTCATACGGCTTACGCAGGCCAATCGGCTGCGGCTGCACGTTCAGGCTGCTGGCATCGGTCGCCAGCGGTTGCGTGGTCAAACGGTTTGCCGCCTGACGCAGCTGAGCATCATCCGCACCGACAACTAACAGCAGTTTGTAAACCGGGTTGTTCGGGTTATCAATCACCTGCAACAGCGGACCGTTGGTGGCGGGTAAAGTCACAGAACCGATCTTCTCACCGGGATGGCCAATCAAAATGCCGTTGTGCTCAGGCAGATCGCCACGCACCACCGGGAAACGAATGCCGCGATAGTCCGATTGAATACCCATCCATGATGCCACTAACGCCGCCGCGCTGATGCTGTCCGGCGTGGCGTTGGCGGCAAAGCCAAAGGTCACGCTGGCTGGCGTCATACGCTGCGCATCCATAAACGGACGCGGGAAGTTGCGCAGGCTGGTGCCGATATTCAACTGCTGGCCTTCGAGGCTCAGCGTGGTTTTAGGCAGAATCGACACCTGATACTGCTGTGCACTCTCTTTTTCGCACAGCAGTTTGTCGGCATCGTTAATTTTGAAGCTGAGGTTGTTGCTTGAGACCACCATTGCCGCTGGGATATCCAGCTGATAGTCGCTGACATCGCTGTCACTCGAACCCAATGGCAAGGTACCCAGCGGCTGACCATTCAGCATCAGCTGCAATGAGGTGTTGCGCGCCGCCAGTGCCGCTGAAACGCGCAGCGACAGATTCAGACGCGCGTTGGTGATCACTTCATCGCTCGGCAGAGTAAACACGATACCGGATTGCAGCTGACCACCGGTCAGGGTGATACCCTGCGGCTGACCCATCTGCGCCACGGAAATGGTGCTGCTGACGGGCTGGTTGAGCATTGCAGAAGCGGAAGCCACGGGCGCGGCCATTGGGGCCGCAGGTGCGGCATCCGGCAGCACCATCTCTGGTGCAGGCGTGGTAGCAGGCAACTGCGTATCGGGTGCTGACGTATACGGGGAGTTGGCTGCAGGCATATCAGCCGCAGCCGGGGCAGTATTTTCAGTTGCTGGTGCATTTTCAGTGGGCGCATAAGGTGTTGCACCCGCCGCCTGCTGCAACTGGGCATCCGCTTCACTCTGGATGCCTTGCGGTGGCGGCACGTTGGACAAGGCCGAACTATCCTGCGTTACCGCAGGGGTTTCTGCCCAGGCCGGGGCGAGCATCAGCGCTGTCGCCAGCGAGCTTGCCAGCAACGTTTGCGTCAAATTCTTCATACTGCGCTGTCCTCTTTCACTGCCGACTGGTTGTCACGCTTATGCTTCTCACGGCGATCTTTCCAGGTCAGCCAGAACAGCTCAAATACGGTACGAATAATGGTGCCCAGCGATACCAGCGGGTTGTCCTGCTTATACTCGGGCTGGATCCACGCATCGGCGCGCGCCAGTACCACACGCACCAGCTCACGACGACGCGATAGCGGCATATCACCAAAGCGCAGACGAATGGTCTCTTCATCGCCGGAGATTTTGCTCACCGGAATAGTGATGGCACCGGATTTCAGCAGCAGATCAATCTCTTCAATTTCATCATGCTCATGACGGTTGTCCGGTGCATCCAGTTGCGCGCCGCCCATCGACAGGTCGCTGGTTTGGGTGCGTGATGAGATACCGCTGGCGTAGTGAATCACCGCCGGAATCTGCACTTCGATACGAATGGTTTTACGCACCTGTTTGGTTTCGCGCGCCACGGCAATCGCCGCCATCAGGATGATCAGGCTGAACACCGCCCAGCCGACGTTGAGGGCGATAACATAGGGATCAACACCGAAGTAATCATGTGCCGTTGCACGCACCACACCCGCGACGATACCAATGGTCAGCAGTACCGCGACAATCACATGGGGGCGGACGATGTGGAAATCGAAGAAGCCCTGGTCCAGCAGGCCCCCCTTATCCGTTACGTTAAATTTACCGCGCTTTGGTGCCAGCATGGTCAGCAACGTCGGGATCACGAGGTGGAAGCACATCACGGTTTCGTAGATTTCACCCCAGAAGGTGTAACGGAACTTGCCGTTCATGCGGGAGTTGACGTACAGCGACATCACCAGATGCGGCAATACGTAGGCGAAGATCAGCGACGCCGACGAGTGAATAATGTTCAGGTTAAACAGCAGGTACGCCAGCGGCGCGGTCAGGAATGCCACGCGCGGCAGACCGAACTGGAAGTGCAGCATGGCGTTGAGGTAGCAGAGACGCTGCTGCCATTTCAGACCGCGGCCAAACAGCGGATTATCCACACGGAAGATCTGCGTCATGCCACGCGCCCAGCGGTTACGCTGAACCACGTGCAGACCGAGACGCTCGGTGGCCAGACCCGCAGCCAGCGGAATCGCCAGGAAGGCAGACCCCCAACCCAGGCGCTGCATTTTTAATGCGGTGTGCGCATCTTCGGTCACGGTTTCCACCGCAAATCCACCAATCTCTTCCAGCGCGCTACGGCGAATCACCGCACAGGAACCGCAGAAGAAGGTGGCGTTCCAGTTGTCGTTACCCTGCTGAACCGGGCCGTAGAACAGCGCGCCTTCGTTCGGAATGGTACGCGCTGCACGCAGATTACGTTCAAACGGGTCCGGCGAGTAGAAGTAGTGTGGCGTCTGTAACAGCGCCAGCTTGGGATCGTTCAGGAACGGACCCACAGTCGCCTGCAGGAAAGTACGGGTGGCCACGTGGTCACAGTCAAAGATGCAGATCAGCTCACCCTTGGTGATTTTCATCGCATGGTTGAGGTTACCGGCTTTCGCATGACTGTTGTCGTCACGGGTGATATAGCCCACCCCTACATCGGCGGCAAAAACCGCAAACTCGCTGCGCTTGCCGTCATCCAGCAGATAGACCTTGAGCTTGTCACGCGGATAATCAATGCACTGCGCCGCCAGCACGGTATCACGCACTACGTCGAGGCTTTCGTTATAGGTCGGGACATAGACGTCAACGGTAGGCCACAGGCTGGTATCGTCCGGCAACGGTTCAATGGTGCGTTTTAATGGCCAGGTGGTCTGCAGGAAGCCGAGAATCAGAATCAGCCAGACATACAGTTCGGCCAGATATAAGCCGATGCCGAGAATCGCTTCAATTTCGGAATTAAACTGCAGCGTCTCCGTGGTGCGCCACCAGATATATCGGGTCGACATCAGCGCAGAAAGGATAACCATGATGACGGTTATTTTGCGGCTTTTGCTGAAGCCCAGTAAAAACATCATCCCGATGCTGATTAAGCCAAAAATATATTGTTTTTGGCTGTCCATAGGCGTGATGACGATTACCGCAGCCACAGGTGCAAGCACCAGCAGCAGCAGGTAAAACCCGAGTTTACTCATGATTCACCCTAAAGAAGCTGTGTTGTTATTATTGCTAATACCGCCAGGCAAATGCCTGGCGATTAATAATGGCTGCGGATAGGTGCCTGAACTTCACCGTTACCCACGGTAATATTCAGGATATTGGCTACGCGCTTCGCCACCAGTTCGACATCAAAGGCTGCGGCTGATGCCGGGCTGAAATCATAAACTGATTGTTGTGAAGCATTGGCTTCCGCGACGCTTTCATCACGGTGCACAACGCCTAATAAATTTTCGCCCAAACGCTGCTGCATAAAGCCGGTGACTTCGCGGCTAATATTGCGGCGATTGTCACTTTGGTTAAGTACGAAATAATGACCACGCTTATTGTTAAGTGGCTGACCAATCATGCGGTCATTTTCAATTTGTGGCAGTAAAGAGACCGAGGCGGTATCTGCCAGCATCACCACTAAATGCATATCGGCTAAAGCCTGCATTGCTTTAAGCGCGGGACCCGGGCCTGGCGGGAAATCGGCAATAATCACCAGCCCCGGATAATTCAGCACCGTATCCAGTCCACGACGCAGGAAATGCGGGTCTTTGATCAGATTCTCTTCAAAACGCTCACGCTGCTGTTCGGTGACATCGCCATAAGGCATGACGAAAATATTACCGCCGGTGGTGAGGATGGATTGGCTCCAGTCCGCCTGCTCTTCTGAGCGCGCGACAAAACCGCGGCCATCGTGCAGTGGCACACCAAAATGCAGGCGCAGTGCGTTCTGGACATCGAAATCGATTGCCAACACCTTGCTGCCAGCGCGAGCCAGACTCCATGCAAGGTTGGCCGCCATAGTGGTTTTCCCTACTCCCCCTTTTGGCGAGCACACACAAACTAACGGCATAGCGCAATCTTCTCCAGTAACGGTTTCAATGGTGTTTCTTTAGAAATATTAGCAGGTTCCGCAGGTCGTGAGCGGAACAGTGAACCAAAGCGGGACGGTGCAGCAGCTGGGCGCGCCGGTTCTGCCGGTGCGGCGAACGTTGGCGCAGGTGCAGGACGCGCTGGCTCAGCCGTTACGGCAAACGTTGGAACCGGTGCAGGACGTGCTGGCTCAGCCTGGCGCGCTGCTTCAACGGGTGCAGCAAAGGCAGCTGCCGCCGCCGGAGCGGGTGCGACTGCGGCCGCCGGTTTAGCGGGTGCCGGTGGGAACAGTGAGGTGGTCGCCTGACGCTCAACATGGGTGGCTTTCGGCGCCTGGGTCAATACAGAAGGTGCCGGCTTAGCCGCCGGAGCAGGCGGGAACAGCGATGAAACACCGGTCGGCGAGGTCGCTGGCGCAGATTCAACCGGTGCAGTGGCTGCCAGGCTATCAAGAATCGAACCGCGTGGGGTGCTCGCCACAGGCGCAACCACTGCAGGGGCAGCCTGAACTGGCGCGGTAAACTCATCGCCACGAATCGGTTGTGGCTGTGGCAGGTCAATACGCTGACCACTGCCTAATTCAGGCTCATTATCTGTCGCCAATTGGCGAATGATCGCCCACTGGCTGTGATCCGCTTCCTGCGATTGCCCAGACATATCCTTAAAAGCGATATCAAGCGTTTTGGTTTTTTCTTTAAAACGCTGCAGATCGTCGTAATTCTTCATGATCAGAGCCTGTAAAAGCGGGAGGGAAATTTTCGCGAATATATCACACACATTAAAATAGAGTGAGAGAATTCTGATTACAAAAACGGCGTATTCAACAAAAGACTTTTATCAATATGATTGAAATTCTGGCAATGCAAAAAGCGTGCAGATATTTAAGGCCCGAGATTTATTAATATCGATTAACTGAAATAATAACGACAAAAACATTCACCTAAGCTACTGATATGAAGCAGAAGTGCTTCAAGTTGCGGATTTAACAGGTGCGTGATTATGCTCACATAATCCTGACGCTATTCAGAATTTGTCTTAACGATTTAACCCCTAATCAGGACCAATCAATTACTGATGCACTGGAGTAATACATTTCCAGGCGCTTCTGGCAGAAACATTTCTCTTGTTAGCATCCCTGAAGTATAACGCAGGAAAAAATAAAGGCTCCCGCAGGAGCCTTTATTCATTTTTGGCGTTGTTAATTACACGCCCACTGGCTGATTCTCGTCCTCATCCACCGCGAAACAGGCAATTTGCTGCTCGCCATATTGCTTAAGTTTGGGTTGCAACTGGACGCAGGTACCAAAGCGGCGGCGGCAGCGTGCGTTAAACGCACAGCCCGGTGGCGGATTGAGTGGACTTGGCAGTTCGCCGGTCAATTTAATCCTTTCACGACGCTCATCTGGATTCAAACGTGGCGTGGCTGACAACAAGGCCTGCGTATAAGGATGACGCGGATTGCTGAAAATGGCCTCTTTACTGCCGCGCTCAACGCAACGACCTAAATACATCACCATCACTTCGTCTGCGATATGCTCCACCACCGACAAATCATGAGAAATGAACACATAGGACAAACCCAAATCCTGCTGCAAATCCATCATCAGGTTCAGCACCTGCGCACGCACGGAAACATCGAGCGCAGAAACCGGTTCATCGGCGATCAGCACGTCCGGATCGAGCATCAGCCCACGCGCGATGGCGATACGCTGACGCTGGCCACCGGAAAACATATGCGGATAGCGATCGTAATGCTCGGTTTTCAGGCCCACCTTCGCCATCATCTCCAGCGTTTTCTCGCGACGTTCCGCTTTAGTCAGAGAGGTGTTAATCACCAGCGGTTCTTCGAGAATCTGGCTGATTTTTTTGCGCGGATTAAGCGAGCCGTACGGGTTCTGGAACACGATCTGGATTTTCTGACGACGCAGTTTTTGCGCCTGTGGATCGTGTTTCAGCAAATCCTGACCATGCCAGTAAAGCTGGCCTTCGGTCGGTGTTTCAATCATGGTCAGCAAGCGTCCAAGTGTGGATTTTCCACAGCCCGACTCACCGACCACTGCCAGCGTTTTGCCGCGTTCAAGGTTGAACGAGACGCCATCCAGTGCTTTCACCAGGCGCTCCTGGCCAAACAGCCCTTTCTTCACCGGGTAGTGTTTTTTCAGGTCGATCGCCTGCAGCAGGTAATCCTGCTGAGTATTATCAAGACTCATAAGTCGGTCTCCCGGCATCATCCAGTGGGAAATGGCATTTAGACTGGCGACCCGGAATGTCACGCAGTTCAGGTTCTTCACGACGGCAGCGTTCGGTCACATACGGACAGCGTGGATTGAGCAGACAGCCGGTTGGACGATCATATTTGCCCGGCACCACACCCGGCAGCGAAGCCAGACGCGCTTTATCTGCGGCAAACTCCGGCAGCGCGCGCAGCAATGCCTGGGTGTACGGATGACGCGGGGCTTTAAAGATGTCTACCGCTTTACCGCTCTCCACGACCTGGCCGGCGTACATCACGATGATGTGCTGCGCGGCTTCTGCCACCAGCGCCAAATCGTGGGTAATCAGGATCAGCGCCATGTTCTCCTGCTTTTGCAACTCCAGCAGCAGTTCGATGATTTGCGCCTGAATGGTCACATCCAGCGCCGTCGTTGGTTCATCGGCAATCAGCAGCTTGGGTTTGCAGGCAATCGCCATGGCGATCATCACGCGCTGGCTCATACCGCCTGACAGCTGATGCGGATAAACATCCAGACGTGACGCCGGATCGGGAATACCGACCTGATCCAGCAGGTCGATAGCACGCTGACGGCGCGTGCTTTTACTGCCGCCCTGATGCACCTTCAGCGCTTCCATGATCTGGAAGCCTACGGTGTAGCACGGGTTGAGGCTGGTCATTGGGTCCTGGAAGATCATCGCCACTTCGGCGCCCACCAACTGGCGGCGCTCTTTTTCAGAGATCTTCTGCAAGTCGCGCTGGTTGAACTCCAGCTTTTCCGCCATCACACGACCGGGATAATCAATCAGGCCCATAATCGCCAGCGAGCTTACCGACTTACCGGAGCCGGATTCACCCACAATCCCCACCACCTGGCCTTGTTCAACCTGGTAGCTGATACGGTCTACTGCACGGAACGGTGTTTTTTCGTCGCCGAAGTGCACCGACAGTTTTTCTACATTTAATAGTGCCATCTCGGTGCCTCTTTACTGCTTGAGTTTCGGGTCGAGTGCATCACGCAAACCATCGCCCATGAGGTTGAATGCCAGCACGGTGAGCAGAATGACGACACCAGGGAACGTCACTACCCACCAGGCACTTTGCGCATACTGCAACACGTCGGAGAGCATGGTGCCCCACTCCGGCGTTGGCGGTTGCGCCCCCATTCCGAGAAAGCCCAACGCCGCCATATCAAGAATGGCGTTGGAGAAACCTAATGAAGCCTGCACGATCAGCGGTGCCAGGCAGTTAGGCAGAATATTGACGAACATCTGGCGCAGCGTACCGGCACCCGCCACGCTGGAAGCGGTCACGTAGTCGCGATTCACTTCCACCAGCACCGCAGCACGCGTCAGACGGATATAGTGCGGCAGGGCGACGAAAGTGATCGCCAGCGAGGCGTTGACAATCGACGGCCCAAAGATCGCCACCAGCACCAGAGCCAACAACAAGCTTGGCAGCGCCAGCATGATATCCACCAGACGCATGATCACCGCGTCGACGACGCCGCCGAGGTAACCTGCCATCAGGCCAAACACCACGCCAAGGATCAGCGACAGCACCACCACCAGACAGCCGACCAGCAGCGATAAACGTGCGCCGAACATCAGGCGTGACAGCACATCACGGCCCACGTCATCGGTGCCAAAGATAAATTTCCAGCTGCCGCCTTCCTGCCACACCGGCGGATGCAGCAGCGCATCACGGAACTGCTCTGACGGCGCATGCGGTGCCAGCACATCGGCGAAGATGGCGATCAGCAGCATCAGAATGATGTAAACCAGGCCAATTACTGCGCCTTTATTGCGTTTGAAGTAGTGCCAGAATTCCTGAATCGGGGTCATCGGCTTGGGTGCAGCGCTTACGCTTGCAGGATCAACAGTTGTCATGATGCCCCCCTTATTTCTTATGCCGAATGCGCGGATTCACCACGCCGTACAACAGATCAACCAGCAGGTTGACCACGATGATCAGAATTGCCACCAGCAGCACGCCGCCCTGCACCACAGGATAGTCACGACGCTGCAATGCTTCGATTAGCCAGCGACCCAGTCCCGGCCACGAGAAGATGGTTTCTGTCAGAATCGCGCCCGCCAGCAAAGTGCCGACCTGCAGACCAATCACGGTGACCACTGGCAGCATGGCGTTACGCAGCGCATGCACCACGATGACGCGCATACGCGTCAGGCCTTTAGCGCGCGCGGTACGGATATAATCCTCACCCAGCACTTCCAGCATTGAGGAGCGCGTCATACGCACGATCACCGCCAGCGGGATGGTGCCCAGCACGATGGCGGGCAAAATCATGTGCATCACCGCATCTTTGAAATCGCCCTCCTCACCCCACAGCAGCGTATCAATCAGCATAAAACCGGTGAGTGGGTGGCTGTCATCAAGGAAAATCGTGTCACTGACACGCCCGGATACCGGCGTCAGGTTGAGCTGCACCGATACCAGCATGATCAGCATGATGCCCCACCAGAAAATCGGCATGGAGTAACCGGTCAGGGAGATACCCACAGCGGTGTGATCAAACACCGAACCGCGTTTTACCGCCGCCAGCACGCCCACCGGAATGCCCACCGCAATCGCGAAGAGCATCGCGCAGATGCCAAGTTCCAGCGTGGCTTTGAAACGAGGGACAAACTCATCCCATACCGGGATGCGGCTTTTTAGCGAGATGCCGAGATCGCCGTGCAGCACACCATTAATGTAGGTGATGTACTGTTTCCACATCGGCTGGTCGAGGCCAAATTGGGCCATCAGCTGGGCGTGACGCTCGGGAGAGATACCGCGCTCGCCCGCCATGATCAGCACCGGGTCACCGGGGATCAGATGGACAAACGCAAAGGTCAGTAAGGTAATACCGATGAACGTTGGGATGACAAGGCCCAGACGTCGGAGTATGAATTGCAGCATAAGCCGGATTCTCAGTCATTTCCCGTGGCGTTGCCGCCAGGGACTACATTGCTCACAACACGCAATCGACAAAGCCGATCGCGACGCAAGAAGCGCTTCAATATAAGAAATTAGCCGGAAAAAAAGTGCGGAGACCGGGCGGCAAAGGTGCCGCCCGAGGGCCAGCAGCGCTGGCCCAGACCGCGATAATCCGAAAGGTTATTCCTGGATATCGACGTTTTCGAAGTGATGTTTACCTAATGGATCAACCACATAGCCAGTCACTTTCTTGCTCACCGGCTCATACACGGTAGAGTGAGCAATAATCAGCGCCGGAGCCTGGTCATGCATCACTACCTGAGCCTGTTTGTAGAGCTCAATACGTTTGTTGTGATCGGCTTCTGCACGTGCAGGCTGAATCAGATCTTCAAACGGCTTGTAGCACCAGCGTGAGTAGTTAGAGCCGTCTTTGGCGGCGGCACAGCTAAACAGGGTGGCGAAGAAGTTGTCCGGATCCCCATTGTCACCGGTCCAGCCCATCATGACAGTCTGGTGTTCACCGGCTTTGGCGCGTTTCAGGTACTCGCCCCACTCGAAGGTGACGATCTTGGCTTTCACGCCAATTTTCGCCCAGTCAGCCTGAACCATTTCCGCCATACGACGGGCGTTCGGGTTGTAAGGACGCTGTACCGGCATCGCCCACAGGTCGATAGAGAAACCATCCGGCATGCCGGCTTCTTTCAGCAGCTCTTTCGCTTTGGCAGGATCGTAAGCGTAATCTTTCACATCGTCGTTGTAGCCCCACATGGTTGGTGGGATCAGGTTTTTCGCGGCCTGGCCAGCGCCCTGATACACAGCGTCGATGATGGCTTGTTTGTTCACCGCCATGGTCAGTGCCTGACGCACTTTCACGTTATCCAGCGGTTTTTTCTCGGTGTTGAATGACAGGTAACCGACGTTCAGACCAGGCTGCTCCATCAGGTTAATTTTGTCATCTTTCTTCATGCTGGCGATGTCAGCCGGGTTCGGGTACGGCATCACCTGGCACTCACCCTTCTGCAGTTTGGCGTAACGCACAGACGCATCAGGCGTGATAGAGAACACCAGACGATCTATCTTCGGCTTAGTGCCCCAGAAGTCCGGGTTGGCTTTATACAGAATGCGTGAGTCTTTCTGATACTGCTGCAGCACGAATGGACCGGTGCCCACTGGATTGAGGTCCAGCTTCTCTGGCGTGCCGGCTTTCAGCATGTTGTCCGCATACTCTTTTGACAGGATCGAGGCGAAGTCCATACCGAGGTCGGCAATGAACGGCGCTTCAGGACGGCTCAGGGTGAAGCGTACGGTGTAGTCGTCAACTTTCTCGATTTTCTCGATCAGCTTCGGCATATCCATACCTTCGAAGTATTCGTAGCTGCCGCCCGATACACCGTGGTACTTGTTGTTTTTGTCGAGCTGGCGCTCGAAGGAGAACACGACGTCGTCAGCGTTGAAGGTACGCGTTGGCTTAAAGTCTTTGGTGGTTTGCCACTTCACGCCTTTACGCAGATGGAAGGTATAGGTTTTACCATCTTCGCTAACGTCCCATTTTTCAGCCAGGCCAGGCTGCAGCTCGGTAGTACCGGTTTTGAACTCAACCAGACGGTTGTAGATCGGCACGGAGCTGGCATCGTAAGTGGTACCCGATGTGAAGAGCTGTGGGTTGAAGCCTTCCGGCGAACCTTCTGAACAATATACGAGGGTTTTCGCCTGGACACCCGCGGCAACAGTCATAGCAATCAGGCTAAGACCGACCTTCAGCATCCTGGATTTAGCCAGGGAGTTGATCATGTTTTGCTCCATTGTGATGTGATGTTGTGTGCGTCGCCCGACCTCTGAATTTTTTTATGCGGTTCGGGCAGCATGCGAGTGGTTTATTTTGTCATCCGATAGCCAATGGCTCCTCAGAATCGCCCTACTCTGCATGTTATTGACGCATCAATTTGTCAACAGTTGCAAAGAACGTCAATACAAGGTGGGGTTATTTACACAGAGTGTGAGTAAGTGCAAGCAACGATAAAAAACAGGGTTATTGCGCTGAGCCAAAATTTAAAAAGGTGATAAAGCGCGCAATGCCGCGTGATTGTCTGGCTATACAGTCAAATGACAGTGATTATCACCGCTAAAAAACACACAAAAGTTATTGGTAAACGTCGAATAACTGAACGATTCGCCGTGCGTTATGACGTTCAGGCAGCGAAATATGCTGGTGTAATGGCATAAGAAATCAGCAAAAAGCATTAATCGGTCATAAGAAGAATGTGTCGCGAATTAAGCGTGCAGGGTTGATTACGTGAGGGGTTGAGTCGGTAAAGTGGGAATAATGGCGGGTAAATGTGATTTGTCGGATGGGATGGGTGAATTCTAAGGTTAGGTGCAAACAGCATCGCTTTTAAATGGTGCGCTGCTCAGGGAAGGCGGCTCGATCGCAAAGACGGCGTAAATACATCCCTGTAGCCTCGGTCGCCGCATCCCTGCGGCGAACGCTTTGCTACCCGAGCCGCCTTCCCATCGCTCATCAGCAATGATGCCGCTGTTTTGAAAAACAGCACGCATCTAAGCAACAGCATGTTTTCTTTATGACAGCACGCACAAAGCCGAATGTTCGCTTCCTAAAGCACGCACAGAATCAAACGAAGGAGGGAATGCGGGGCCGCGGAGTAAAGCGTTACACGCCAGGGATGGCGTGTGTCGAGCGATCAGGGACGAGACAGCGACTTTACGCAGCGGCCCCGTATTCACTCCTGGCTGCACCAGCTCCGCTTTTAAAACCCCGCACAAACTTAACAACTCCGCCCCTGGCAACAAACACAAAGCCAAATGTTCACTTCCAAAAGCGCGCACAGAATCAGATGAAGGAGGGAATGCGGGGCCGCGGAGTAAAGCGTTACACGCCAGGGATGGCGTGTGTCGAGCGATCAGGGACGAGACAGCGACTTTACGCAGCGGCCCCGTATTCACTCCTGGCTGCACCGACTCCGCGATCGACAGACGAAAAAAAACCTGCTTTTTCAAGCAGGTTTCTTCAAATATGGTCGGCGAGAGAGGATTCGAACCTCCGACCCACTGGTCCCAAACCAGTTGCGCTACCAAGCTGCGCTACTCGCCGATGGGGGCGAATATTACTGCTCCCCCTTGGGAGCGTCAATCCCTTTTCCGTAAAATCCGCCCGATCGCCTGGAAAGCAAACAGCGCCGCAAAAAGCCCTGCCGCTCAGTACCTTCCAGAAAATACTTACAGCGTTTTGGCTGGCGTCGCCGCGGGTGCCTGACACCAGTTATTCGCCGCTTTAATCCCGCCATCCGGCGAACTGTAGCCCAGGCAGCCTAAAATGGTATCGAACAACTCAACATGACGATGGGTTTTCCCTACGCGCTGCTGCGCCTGCAAACGCTCGAAGTTACTGCGGTTGGTGGGATCTTCGAGATATTTATCAGAGGCCCAAACCATCATCGGCACGCGGAACTGCTCCGGCGGCGCCATCTCACGCGGCGTGCCGTGTAAGTGCATATTATCGCTGATCGACTCACCATGATCGGCGGCATAAAACACAATCGCCTTCTTATCACGCAACTGATCGAGCACACTATCCAGCATGGTATCGACATACAAAATCGAGTTGTCATAAGCATTGATCAACTGCGCTTTGCTACAGGTCTCATCCACACCCATACATTCCGGCTGATAACGGGCAAAGCTGCGCGGATAGCGCTGTGAATACAGATAATGCGAACCCTTAGTGTGCAACACCACCAGATGCTTACCTTTCGGGAAACGTTGCAGCGAGGCCTGCAGTTCTGGCACCAGCAGCATGTCATCCACCGCTTTACCCTGATTACGCTTCTCAGAACCAATCTGCTCACGGAACGAGAAATTATTCACATCGGCGTTATCGTAGAACCACACTTCACTCTGCATGGCGAACAGCTCAGAGGTAAAGCCCAGCTCCTTCATCACCGCAAAAACGTTCTGCTCTTTCAGCGTACGGCCAGGGTTATCCATGGTGCCACCCTCGCGCACAAACATACAACGCAACGACAGCTTAGTGGCGGTATCACAAGATTCACCGCGGAAGGCCACCAGATTCTTCTCTTTAGAAAGCTTCGGCGTGGTATCGCGGTCATAACCCAGCAAGCCCATGTGGTCCCAGCGCGTGGTCTCGCCAATCACAAACACCACATAGGTATCATCAATGCCCGGCGGTGCCACGTAAGTAAACTTCTTCGCTGGATCGAGCAGTTCCGCCCCATCCATCTCTTCATCGACTTTGGTCCAGGCAAACAGCCCTAGCGCCGCAATCCAGTTAGAAGGCAAATACGAGTGCGCCACCACCCCGCCGTAACTTGGCAGGTCGATATTGGTGATCTCTTCATTCACTTTTTGCAGTTTGTCGAAGTAGCGAATCGGCAACCACACCAGCGCTACGCTCAACAGCATGATCAGCGCAGGCTTCAGACGCTGGCCCGGCGTTTTCAATTGCTCAATCAAGGTCTGGCTAAGGTTATTACGCCAAATCAGCAGCAGCGGCAGCGCGCTGACCAGCACCATCCACAGCACAAAGCGCATGCCGACCACTTCTTTAGAGAGATCGACATCAGTGGTCATCACTGAGGCCACGATGCCGTAGCCGATCACCACATTAAAGAAAGCCATGTAATAGGCGGCAGCCACGGAAATTACCACGGTTAACGTGGCAAGGATGCGATAAACCCACTTACCGCCCAGCGATAGCAGACGCATCAGGAAAAACGTCAGCAGCACCGCAGCGGTCACTTCTGCGACCGCAGAAAGCCAGTTAGAGAGGGTGGATTTCGTTAGGAAGCCGTCAAATCGGCGATAAAAAATTGGCAAATTCAACAAGATGCCGAGATAGAGCGCAAGCAACAGCGACAGCTTTTGCTGCGTTAACGTTTTGATATAATTCATTTACTTATTCATTCCTGACCCGGTGTCAATAAACCAACCTTAAATGTGACTATTTAAAGTCAATAGAGTTCGTCCGTGAGCGAGAAAAGCGCAAGCAACGAGCAGGAACGGGACGAATCTGAACCGGAACGGCAATGAAGGCGCATGCAGCGCAGCAGTAGAACATTTAACCAATGGTAAGACCAGACAATAATTGATCTGACCCCATAAAATGATAAAAGGCCCCTGATGGAGCCTCTCTTTGGACTGGCTGCGACCTTAGTTGATGATATTCAGAGTCACATCAATGTTGCCGCGCGTGGCGTTAGAGTATGGGCAAACAATGTGTGCCGCATCCACCAGTTTCTGCGCTTCGGCTGCATCCATCTCTGGCAGGTGGATGTTCAGTTTAGCTTCGATGCCAAAACCGGTTGGAATTGGGCCGATACCGACTTCGCCTTCAATCCACGCATCTTTTGGCATGGTGATTTTGTCGCGACCGGCCACAAATTTCATCGCACCGAGGAAGCACGCTGAGTAACCCGCAGCGAACAGCTGCTCTGGGTTAGTGACTTCGCCGCCTGCGCCGCCCATCTCTTTTGGCACGCCCAGTTTCACATCCAGCACGTTGTCAGACGAAGTCGCACGACCATCACGGCCGCCGGTGGCTTTGGCTTTTGCGGTATAAACAACTTTATCTAAAGACATGATAACCTCACTATTCACTATATAATCGCGCACTATATATCTATGCGCAGTTTTGACGTTGATATCCAGGATGCCGCGATGGCGACATCCAAAATGCTTTATTTGGCGCGGTTAAGATTGGTGCGCAAATCGTCCAGCTGATTTTTCAAAGCAATCAAGGTGTCATCGTCACAGGCGGTGGCACAGCGTACCGCCTCGGGAATGCTTTGTGCTCGTTTACGCAGCGCACGACCTTCATCTGTCAGGGTCACCACCACCTGGCGCTCATCGCGACGCGAACGCTGACGGCGTAACAAACCAGTGGCTTCTAAGCGTTTCAGCAGCGGCGTCAGCGTGGCTGAATCAAGGAAAAGCTGCTCGCCAATCTCCGATACGGTCACATCATCCTGATTCCACAGCACCAGCATCACCAGGTATTGCGGATAGGTAATCTCCAGCTCAGCCAGCAGCTGGCGATAGACTTTGTGCATCGCGAGATTCGCCGAATAGAGCGCGAAGCAGAGGTGTTGATCAACCTGGAGTGGCGTCTGCTGCACTTTTTTGTCATCTTGATTACTGTTCATGCGATTCAATATAGATAGCGCGCTAGATAATTGCAAGCAACTTTATTCCGGAGTGTTAAAGATGCGTGATTCACTGGAAGAGCAAGCGCGCCGTTATGCCACGCAGGCACATGCTGCTGCGGGTCAGCGTCGCAAATACACCGATGAGCCTTACATCGTGCACCCGGCTGCGGTGGCCGAACTGGTGCGCAGCGTCACCGATGATGAACAGATGATTGCCGCCGCCTGGCTGCATGACACCGTAGAAGATACCCCGAGCACGTTACAGGACATTGAAAGTCATTTTGGCCCGCGCGTCGCGCAGTTGGTCGACATGCTGACTGACAGCGCGCAACCCGAGGCGAAAAACCGCGCCGCCCGCAAACTGGCGCACTTCCGCCATACCGCCGAAGCCTGTCCCGATGCGCAAACCATCAAGCTGGCCGATATCATCGACAACACCCGTGCCATTGTGCATTTCGATCCCGACTTTGCACGTATCTACCTGATTGAAAAACAGATCCAGATTCAGTTGTTGAATCAGGGCAATCCGCAATTGTGGCAGCAGGCAGAGCAGATCATTCAGCAAGGCATTGATCAGCTGGCGCAGCCACCACACAGCGTGCCAGAGAGTTGGTTTGTGAAACAGGCGGCAAAATACGGCGGATTAAGCTGAAAAAAAACCCGCCGTGCAGGCGGGTCAGAGAACCGATAGTCTTCTTACTCGAGTAACTGCCGTCCCAGGTAGGGATTCGCTTGCAGCAGTTTCATCAGTTTACGTGCCGTAGCGGATGGGCGCGTGCGTTGCGCCTCCCAACTTTTTACAGATGAAACGCTCACCCCCATCACGCGGGCGAACTCATCCACCTGCATGCCGGTCATTTCGCGTAAACGCTGTGGCTCGGGAACGGATACTGCGTTGAGTGTAATTTCTGATACGGAAGGCTGTGCATCACGTGTCAAAACAATCTGCTCAAGGCTACTCAATAACTCGACCATTGGATCTTTTATTTCCATAGAGAACTCCTTAAAAACTCACTATGAAGCACGTGAAAGTAGAGAGGTAAGCGCCACCAGGCGCTGAAACTCGGCCATATCAGGCTGTATCCCGCAGCGGTCTTTTCAATTTTTTATAAAACCGTTACGGGACACAGCCTGTTGCACACTGCGAAAGATGTCATAGCAATGCAACAATCAGCCGGGTTACTAATTATGGGTCAGATCCCCGGCTTTGCTGCCTGATTACTGATTATTTTTTATTCTTACTTATGCCGCTGAAGGATCGATCACCATAAGTAACTGACCCGCCTGCACTTGCTGCCCGGCCTGGCGATAGAAGCAATGGATTTTTCCACTGACTGGCGCCACGATCGGGATTTCCATCTTCATAGATTCGAGAATGCCTACCGTGGCACCCGCTTCAATCTCACTGCCTTCGTCAACCAACCATTGCCACACGCTGCCCGCCACCTGGCTCTCTACCGGGCTACACCCTGCAGGCACCGTAATCTCTTCACTACTCTGTGCCTGCAGCTGACTGTCGAAGGTGAATTGCCCTTCTGCTCGCCAGCGCGCCAGTTCACAGTCAAAAGCCTGCTGACGTTGCTGCTGGAAGGCGTCGATTTCCTCCGCCTGCTCCACCAGCATCGCCTGATAGTCTGCGAGGCGGAATTCGCCCTCTTCGCTCCGCAGCGGATAGTCACCCCACGGGAAGCGCTCGCGAATGCTGAGCAATTCCTCGGCGCTGACCGGATAAAAACGGATTTGATCAAAGAAGCGCAGCAGCCACGGCTGTGTGAAGGCCGAGGTTTGTCGATCGCGGTTCCACATCTGCATGGTGCGCCCGACAAACTGATAACCGCCCGGCCCTTCCATGCCATAGACGCACATGTAAGCGCCGCCAATACCTACCGAGTTTTCTGCTGTCCAGGTGCGCGCCGGATTGTACTTCGTGGTCACCAGGCGATGACGCGGGTCGAGCGGCGTCGCCACGGGCGCACCGAGATAGACATCGCCCAGCCCCATCACCAGATAGGCGGCGCTGAACACGATCTCCTTCACCTCATCAATGCTGGCCAGACCATTGATGCGGCGGATAAATTCTATATTGCTAGGGCACCACGGCGCATTGGGGCGTACCGACTGACTGTAGCGGGTTATCGCCTCACGGCAGGCCGCATCGTCCCAGCTGAGCGGTAACCACACAGTACGCGAGGGCACAGCGGCCTCGCTAAGGTCGCCCAGCGCATGATCAATGTGCAAAATTTGCGCCAACAGCTCACTTCTCACACAGTGTTGTGCGTCGTAATGCACCTGTAGCGAACGGATGCCCGGCGTTAATTCCAGCTGACCCGGCAGAGAATGGGCTTCCAGCTGTTGCATCAGCGCGTGCACGCGGAAACGCAGGGCGATATCCAGCATCAAATCGCCATACTCTACCAGCAGAAAACGGTCACCTGCTGCACGCACACTGAGCGATGGGCGGCCATTTTCTGCCGCCTGATGGTGCAATAGTGGATCAATAAGGGGCAGCGCAGCGTTCACTGTAAGCGGTACGGATTGCAGTTTGATGATCGCTTCACGCTCTGCCTGCGCCAGTTGATCCGCACTGCTGAGATTGATCGGCAGGAAGCGCACGCGATCCCCTGCTTTGAGCTGTCCCAGCTTCCACAGATCGGCTTCGATCACCGTGGCCGGGCAGACAAAGCCACCGAGCGAAGGACCGTCCGGGCCGAGGATCACCGGCATATCGCCGGTAAAATCCACCGTGCCAAAGGCATAGGCGTTGTCGTGAATATTGGAAGGATGCATGCCCGCTTCACCGCCGTCGCTGCGCGCCCAGGTCGGTTTCGGTCCGATCAGGCGAATGCCGGTACGGCTGGAGTTATAATGCACCTGCCACTCGGCGGCAAAGAACGCCTCGATGTCATCATCGGTAAAGAAGGTCGGTGCGCCGTGCGGGCCGTAAATCACCCGCAGCTGCCATTCGCCGTTGAGTTCCGGCACCAACTCGCGAGGCAAGTCTGCCGTTGCCAGCACCTGCGGTTCGGCAAGATGCAATACATCGCCCGCCCGCAAAGCCCGCCCGGCGTGACCGCCAAACTTGCCGAGCGTAAAGGTGCTGCGGCTGCCAAGATAGCGCGGCGTATTCAAGCCGCCCGCCAGCAGCAGATAGCTGCGGCACCCTTCTCTCACATCGCCCAGCGTCAGGGTTTGCCCGGCCTGCGCGGTGACAATCTGATGCATCGTTAACGGCTGCAGATCCAGCTGCGCGGCAATCGGTGCGCCGGTCAGAACAAAACTGCACGCCTGATTAAAACGCAGCGTGGGACCGCGCAAGGTAATCTCCAGCCCCGCCGCCTGCGCGTCGTTATTCAATAAGCGATTACCCAACTGGAACGCGCGGCTGTCAAACGGGCCAGACGGTGGCACACCGACGTGCCAGTAACCGACACGGCCAGGCGCATCCTGCACCGTGGTCAAGGTGCCGCCGCTGAGGATATCCAGCGTGGGCGGTTGCCACTGCACGCCGCCCAGCGTGGCGGTGATGATGCGGCCCTGCTGCACTTCCGGCAGGGAACAGAGATGGCGCAACCACAGCAGATTGGTTTCGATACCGTACAGCTCGGTGGCGTCCAGCACCTGTGCCAGACTGCGCAATGCCACCTCACGGCTGGCCGCATGCACAATCACTTTCGCCAGCATCGGATCGTAGAACGGCGATACTTCCATGCCGGTTTCCACGCTGCTGTCGATGCGCAGCGTGGCGTCTTCACTTTCCGTCGGGAACTGGACGTGACTGAGCAAACCGGCACTGGGCTGGAACTGTTTGGCCGGATCTTCAGCGTACAGGCGCACCTGAATCGCATGGCCTTGCGCTTCGGTCGATAAGGTGTGCAGCGGCGGCAACGTTTGTTGCGCCAGCTCCACCATCCAGCGAACCAAATCCACGCCATACACCATTTCAGTGACGCCGTGCTCCACCTGCAAACGGGTGTTCACTTCAAGAAACCAGAACTGCTGGCTGGCATCATCGTAGACATACTCCACGGTGCCCGCGCTGCGGTAGTTGACCGCACGCGCCAGTCGCACCGCAGTTGCTTGTAGCTCAGCGCGAACCGCCGCACTCAATCCCGGTGCGGGCGTCTCTTCCAGCACTTTTTGATTGCGGCGCTGAGCAGAACAGTCACGCTCGCCAAGGGCAATCACATTGCCAGCACCATCGCCAAAGATCTGCACCTCAATGTGGCGCGCGCGGGCGATAAACTTCTCTAAAAATACGCCATCGTCGGCGAAATTATTGCCTGCCAGTCGTTTAACACGCGTAAACGCCGCATTGAGCTGTTCGGCATCATCACAACACTGCATGCCAATACCGCCGCCACCGGCGGTGCTTTTCAGCATCACCGGGTAGCCAATCTTCTCCGCCATCACTCGCGCTTCGTCCAGCGAAGTCAGCAAACCACTGCCTGGCAGCAGCGGCACCTGATTCTCCTGTGCTAGCGCACGCGCACGATGTTTTAAACCGAACGCGGCCATCTGCCCGGCACTCGGCCCGAGGAACTGCACGCCGGCCGCTTCACAGCGCGTCACAAACTCGGGATTTTCGCTGAGGAAACCGTAACCGGGATGCACTGCCTGCGCCCCGCTCTGTGCGGCAATTTCCAGTATTTTTTGCTGATTGAGATAAGTGTCTCGCACCTGCCCCTCGCCCAGCGACCAGGCTTCATCGGCCAGTCGCACATGGCGCGCGTGGCGGTCGGCTTCGGCATACACCGCAATCGCGCGGATGTTCATCGCTTGCAAGGTACGGATGATGCGCACAGCAATCGCGCCACGGTTGGCAATCAATACGCGATCAATCATGAGTGAAATCTCATATTACGGCAGGTCGTCCTGCAGGGACAATGACGGCTTAAAAACGGGTCGTCCCGTTGCGTCAAAGATTCACCACACGCTGACTAAGATCGGCGTCGGGTTGTAACCGTTACAGGGGTTGTTGAGCTGCGGGCAGTTGGAGATCAGCACCAGGATATTCATCTCCGCCACCATCTCGACATATTTACCCGGTGCAGAAATGCCATCGGCAAAGGTCAAACCACCGTCGTGCGTCACCGGCACGTTCATAAAGAAGTTGATGTTGTGGGTGATATCGCGACGCGTCAGGCCAAATTCTGGCTTCTCAGCCACCGCCAGCATCCAGCTGTCACGGCAGGAATGCATGTGGCGCTTCTCCAGGTCGTAGCGCACGGTGTTGCTTTCACAGGAGCAGGCGCCGCCCAACGTATCGTGGCGACCACAGGTATCGGCAGTTATCGTCAGCATCGGGCGATCCAAGTTGGAACGCAGCACGCTGCCCGCACTGAGGAACACATTCTTTTGCCCGCGCAGCGTATCGCTCATGCTGTAGCGCTCGGCGGTGTCGTCGGCGTTGAAGAACAGGGTATCGGCAGCCTGATTCCCTTCCAGATCGGTGATGCGCAACGTCTGGCCCGCTTCGATGCGCTGCAACCAGTAATCACCGGCGTTCACCTGCTGCTGGAATTGCGCTTCGGCGGAATTGAGTAAGCTTTCAGTGATCATCAGATTTCTCCTTGCAGCTGATAGAGCGCGTTGTTGCGCAGTCCGCGCTGGTTTTCGGCACGCGCCAGGCAAATGTCCGGCAGCGGCGCGCGCTGGGCGTCCAGTGCGATCTGCACCGGCTGGCGCGGATATTCGCTGCTTACATTCAGCGGATGCGGGCAGGTGTGTAGGATCACCAGCGTGTCCATGGCGAAGCGCAGCCGCACCTGTGCGCCAGGTGCACCCTGCTGCTCCAGTTGCAGCGTGCCGTTATCATCGGCGCGCACCCTGGCAAACAGGTTGAGGCAAGAGGCCATATCACGCTGGCCGAGGCCGTATTTCGCCAGCTCGACGAGGAAACTGTCGTAGCCGTTTTGATGGCGCAGATTGCGCGCCTGCTGATAGTCGCTGGCGCCGAAGCGTGCGGCAGTGTGCTCAGCATTCAAGGTGCCGCAAACGCTCTCATGCCAGCCGAAACTGTCTTCTTCGATGCCGCAAAAAATGCGCCCCATATCGGAATAAAGGCAGTGCCCGGCTGTCAGACGGAAAGTGTGCTGGCACTTCAACGTATCGGGCGCGTTGTAGCGCTCCAGCAGATTTTCCGGGTTGTAGAACAGCATGCCGACGTTGGCACCGCCTTCAATATCGGTCAGTGTCAGCGCGGTGCCGCCGCGCATCACCAGCGACCAGTGCGATCCCGCTGGTAACAGGGTTTGATAAGCCTTCATGTAGTGCTCCTTTAAGCCACCTGCGGCTCAGACGGCAGGTCAGCAGCGGGCTGGTCGCGATTGAGTGGCAGGTCGTAAGTGATAGTCGCGCCCCAGGCTTGCGGCGCGTGCGGGTCATGACGCAGTTTGTCGAACACCAGCAGGCGCGAAGCCAGGCTGAAGCCCTCTTTCAGGTCATGCGTGATCATAAATATGGTCAGGTTGTGTTGCTGCCACAGGCGGGTAATCAGCTGGTGCATTTCACTGCGGATACCGGGATCGAGCGCACCAAACGGCTCATCAAGCAGCAGGATACGCGGCTGTTTCATCAGCGCCTGTGCCAGCGCCAGGCGTTGCTGCATGCCGCCCGAGAGCTGGTGCGGGTATTTGTTTTGCGCATGCTCCAGGCCAACCTGCGCCAGCATTGCCTGCGCACGCTGACGAATCGCCTGGCGCTTTTTGCCCCACACACGTCCCAGCCAGCGGGCGCTGCTGAACTCTTCCGCCAGCATCACGTTGCCGAGCACCGTCAGATGGGGAAATACCGAATAGCGCTGGAATACCACGCCGCGATAGGCATCGGGTTCGTCGGGGATGGGTTCGCCGTCCAGCAGCAGTTGGCCTTTGGTCGGCGATTCGGTGCCAAGTAGCATGTTGAGGAAAGTGGTTTTGCCACAGCCGGACGCCCCGACAATCGCCACAAACTCGCCCTGCTCGACGTTGATGTTGAGACGTTCCAGCACCACCTGATCGCCGTAATGCTTTTCGAGGTTTTTCAGTTGCAGTAATGGCATGGTTCGCTCCTGAATCATTTCGCGTGATACCACGGCCAGCAACGACGGCTGATCAGCCGCAGCAGCAGGTCGAGCACAAAGGCCAGCAGCGCGATCCACGCCACGTACGGCAAAATCACATCCATCGCCAGATAACGGCGCATCAGGAAGATGCGATACCCCAGCCCCTCGGTGGCGGCGATCGCTTCAGCAGCAATCAGGAACAACCACGCTGACGCCAGCGACAGACGCACCGCATCCAGCAGACGCGGCATCATCTGCGGCAGGAGCACGCGCCACAAAATCTGCGCGCTGTGCCCACCGAGCGTCTGCGCTTTCACCAGCTGCTCGCGTGGGATTTTCTCCACCTGCAGCTGCAAATCGCGCGCAATCAGCGGAGTAATGCCGATCACGATCAGCACTACTTTCGACACTTCACCGAGGCCAAAGCAGATAAACAGAATCGGCAGAATCGCCAGCGGTGGCACCAGCGCCACCACCGTCACCAGCGGAGCCAGCACCGCACGCACCACCGGTAACGCACCGGTGAACAGGCCAATCGCCAGCGCCAGCAGCGCGCTGATCGCCACCCCGCTCAGTAGGCGCATCAGGCTGGCGGCGGTGTCGGTCCACAGCAGGTATTCCCCGGTGCGCGGGCTGGGCTGAAACGCCATGCGACTGATGGCGTCCCCCATCGCGTTAAACCCTGGCAACAGTTTGTCTGCGGCGTTCAGGCTGAGACGCGCATCCGACGCGAACAGATAGACCAGCAGCAGCGCCAGCAGCGGCAGGATGCCAAGCAGCAGGCGACCGAGCGGCAGCGGTTGGTAGTTGATCAATTTACGCATCGGCATCGTCTCGCTTAAAGCTGACCCGCAGCGGCCAGTTTGGTGAACTCATCGGTGAAGCGCAGTTTCAGGTTGTTGGTATCGCCCCAATTGCCTGCTGGCGTTTCCACGCCCACCACATCAGCACTCGGTGCGCCTTCACCCAGTAAACCGTGCTTGAAGGAGAACTCTGCGACCAGCTGCATGGTGGCTTTCAACTGCGGGCTGTCGACAAAATCGAGGGTGGTTTTGGCATCGCTGAACAAGTGAGTGGCGGCCAGCTGCTGATCGAAGCCCGCCAGATCGGTGCCGGAAGCCTGCGCCATTTGCGTGCGCGCAGCTTTGGCGCTGTCACTCGCGCCGGACATGGTTTTCAGCGTTTCATACCAGGCACCGGTCAGCGCCTTGCCCAACTGCGGATACTTTTTCAGCGTGGCGGTATTCACCACCAGCAGATCAAGGATTTCGCCGGGGATTTGTGCTGAAGAGAAGATTAAATGACTGTCTGGCTGCTTTTCCGCTTCGGCCAGCAGCGGGTTCCACGTGACGATGGAATGCACGTCAGACGTGCCAAACGCCGCCACCAGATCGGCATCGGCGGTGTTGACCACTTTGACATCTTTCTCGCTCATGCCCGATTTCTCCAGCGCACGCGCCAGCAGATAGTGAGAGACCGAGAGTTCGACCAGATTGATCGGCTTGCCTTTGAGCGAGGCAATGTTGCCTTTGCCCTTCAGCAAAATACCGTCATTGCCGTTGGAGTAGTCGCCGACGATCAGCGCCGTGCTGTCCACGCCGCCGGTGGCAGGAATGGTCAGGGCATCCATGTTGGTCATGGTGCAGCCGTCAAAGCCGCCGGCGGTGTACTGATTCACCGATTCGATGTAGTCGTTGACCTGCACAAACTGAATGTCGATGCCGTATTTATCGGCCCATTTTTTCACGATGCCGCTCTGCTGGGCGAAATCCCATGGCATCCAGCCCGCGTAAATGGACCAACAGATCTTGAAGGAGGGTTTGTCGGCGGCCAGCGTATTGACGCTGAACAGTGCGACGGTGCAAAGCAACAGCAAGCGAAGGCAGGCTTTGATCATGATGGTTCCTCTGGCGTTAACGGGCGAAATAAAAGCAGGAGGCGGCGAGCAACGATCTCGCTTTCCTCCCGGGCTTTTGTCCCGCCGTGTAACCGTCAGAGGACGGTCGGTCACTCTCGGACCAGCATCTTTCGACCGGAACCCTAGTGACCCATTGCAAATTGTTTGGCGACATCGGTTGCCCGCTATCGCTCCTGCATCTGCATAAACACATTCAAAAAAAGTGCCAATATTTCAATTCATTGAAAAACAACATCATTCACGTTATTTCCAGTTCGAACGGTTCGCCTCGTGCACAGCAATGCAGCGTGAGCGCACCAACATGAAGCGCAACTTCCACCATGAATATTGATGCACCTCGCAGTTTTAAACGAAGCCCGAAAAAACTTTTACTTACTGTTCAAAGGGTTATTCCTGTCACGTACCTGTCATCTTTGAACCAATCCAATATTGGTTCGCTTCTTGCCTAAGCTGATAAAGCCGATTGCTCAGCCTTTCATCAGTAAAAGTGCTGGTTAATCCGGGATTACCGATCTTTTTCTGATGTTTAAACAGGCGAACCAATCATGAGTCACACGTCAGATAGCGCCCGCAACTCCAGTTCTGCTCTGGAGCAACTGCGTCAACTGATCCAGCAACAGGAACAGCAGCCCGATCGCGCGCTGCCCACGGAACGTGAACTGGCAGAGCGTTTTGGCGTCGGACGCCGTGAGATCCGCCGTGCTCTAGATGTGCTGGAAGAGGAGGGACGCATCTGGCGCAAACAGGGTAAAGGCACCTTTGTTGGTCCTGCTGCACCGGTGCAGCCGCTGGCGCTGCACGACCTGCCGCAGCAGTCGAATCTGCTGGAAGTGATGGAAGCGCGCTTGCAACTGGAGCCAGGGTTAGCGCGACTGGCCGCCCTGCGCGCCAGTAAAGAGCAGATTGCACTGATGAAGCGCCTGCTGGAACGCATGAATGGCATCACGGCACCGGAGGATGGCGACCAGCACGAACTGTGGGACAGCGCCTTTCATCGCGCTATCGCGGAAGCCGCCGGTAATCGCTTGATGCTGGGCCTGTTCGACGCCGTGGATGCCGTGCGCCGCGATCCAGGTTGGCAGCATCTGCGCGTACAGGCACGCACCCCCGCCCGCCTCAACAACTATGACGACCATCATCAGCGCCTGGTGAATCACATCGCGCAACGCCAGCCGCATGAAGCCGCTGCCGCGATGCGCGAACACTTACTGGCGCTGCAACAGGCGCTGCTTGAAGCGCTTTACAACCATCAGGAGGAGACGCCATGAACGAGCATCCGGTGCTTGCCGTTCGCAATCTGCGTGTGCAGTTTCGCGGTTCGCCCGTTACGGTATTGGACGACATCTCTCTGACGCTGCACGCGGGTGAAACGCTGGCGCTGGTTGGGGAATCGGGCTGCGGCAAAAGTATCACCTCGCTCACCCTGATGGGCCTGCAGCCCGCCAGTGCTGAGATTTTGCAAGGCGAGATGCAGTTCGACGGGCGCAGCCTGCGTGATCTTAGTGCCAGCGATTACGCCAGCCTGCGCGGCAATCAGCTGGCGATGATTTTCCAGGAGCCGATGACCTCGCTCAATCCGGCCTTCACCCTCGGCGACCAGCTCAGTGAAGCGGTGATGCGCCATCGCCACGTCAATCGCCGCACGGCGATGGAAGCCGCGCTGACCATCCTGCAAAAAGTGCAGATTCCCGCCCCGGAGATGCGCCTCAAAGCCTACCCGCATCAGTTGTCTGGTGGTATGCGCCAACGCGTGATGATCGCTATGGCATTGATTAACAATCCAAAGCTGCTGATTGCCGATGAGCCAACCACCGCACTCGATGTCACCATTCAGGCACAGATTCTTGCGCTGCTGAATACCCTGAAGCAGGAAACCGGCACCGCCGTATTGATGATTACTCATGACCTGGGCGTGGTGGCGGAAGTCGCGCAGCGTGTGGCGGTGATGTACGCCGGTCAGGTGGTAGAAACCGGCAGCGTGGAAGCGATTTTTAACGATCCCCAGCATCCGTACACCATTGGCCTGATGGGATCGATTCCCAGCCTGAGCGCACGCAGCGGCACACTGGCCACCATTCCTGGCCAGGTTCCATTACCGGAAAACATGCCCTCAGGGTGTCGTTTTGCCAACCGTTGCCCCTTTGCCGAACTCCGCTGCCAGCATAACCGCCCGACGCTGCGTGCGCTGGCTACCGATCATCAGGTCGCCTGTTTCCGCGCGCCGCTGGAACAGTACGTCTCGTTGGGAGAGATCGCATGAAGCCGATTTTAGAGTGCCGCGATTTAAGCAAAACCTTTGCCGGACCCAACCGCCTGTTCAAACGCAATCGCGGCGTCACCGCGGTTGATCGCGTGTCGTTACAGGTGATGCCGGGTGAGACGCTGGCGATTGTCGGCGAATCGGGGTCGGGTAAATCGACCCTCGGTCGTTTGCTGCTACGTCTGCTGGCGGCCAGTACCGGAGACGTGTTTTATCAGGGCGAAAGTATTACCGATGCCAGCGGCGCACGCCTGAATCAACTGCGCCGCGAACTGCAAATCATCTTTCAGGACCCCTTTGCCTCACTAAATCCGCGTATGACGGTGCAACAGATTGTCGGCGAGCCGCTGTGGCTGCATGAAAAACTGAGCCGAGAGGCGCGCCATGCGCGCGTCGCTGAGTTACTGCGCACCGTGGGTTTACCGGCTGCCTGGGCAGAGCGTTATCCGCACGAATTTTCCGGCGGTCAGCGTCAGCGTATCGGCATCGCCCGTGCCCTCGCCTCCCAACCCAAATTGCTGCTGGGCGATGAGCCGGTTTCCGCCTTAGACGTTTCCGTGCAGGCGCAGGTGGTGAATCTGCTGGAAAGCCTGAAACAGCAGTTTGGCCTGACGATGATCATCGTGGCGCACGGTCTGGCGGTGATTCGCCATATGAGCGATCGCGTGGCGGTGATGTATCTCGGCCAGATTGTTGAAGTCGCCACCGTGGACGAGATTTTTGACGCGCCGCTGCACCCCTATACCCAAGCGCTGATCGCCTCCGCGCCGCAGATGCAACCGGGTGTCAGCCGCCAGATTCCGATGTTGCAGGGCGATCTGCCCAATCCAGCCAATCCGCCCAGTGGCTGTCGTTTTCACACACGCTGCCCATGGGCGACATCGGATTGCCGTCAGTTTGAACCGATTAACCAGGTGCTGAGCGGTGGCCGCCAGATTGCCTGTCATCGCTGGCAGGAGATTAACCGCGATCGCAGCGTCATCGTGATTGCCCCCCCTTCTGCCGCCTTTTTACGTCGCCGCGCGCTGTTTGAGCAGGCGGCCAAGCAACAAGCCTAACCCTCTGGAGATTCGCCTGTGAAGAAAGCTCGTATAACGTTACTCACGGCCTTAAGCGGCCTGCTCTTGCTCGGTGCCAGTGCACACAGCCAGGCGGAAAGTGTGATTCGCATTGGTCTGGGTGCCGACCCAGACATGCTCGATCCGCATCTGGCGCGCACCTATTACGGACGTTTCGTGTTTGCGGCTATGTGCGACCGCTTGGTGGATGTGGATGAGAACCTGAAAGTGGTGCCCGGCCTGGCAACCGATTGGGCGTGGAGTGATGACGGTAAAACCCTGACTATGAACCTGCGCGAGGGCGTGACCTTCCAGGATGGCGAGAAGTTTGATGCCAACGCGGTGAAGTTTAATATTGAGCGTGCGCTGACGCTGCCGGGTTCGCTGCGTAAAAGCGAAATCTCTTCCATCGACAGCGTGGAAGTCAGCGGGCCGATGCAGGTGAAATTCCACCTGAAAACACCGGATGCGGCGCTGCTCAGCCAGCTCACCGACCGCGCTGGCGCGATGCTGGCACCGGAAGCCGCTAAAAAACCGGACTTCGCGACCCATCCAGTCTGCTCCGGCCCGTATCAGTTTGCCAGCCGCGTGCAGCAGGACCGTATCGTGTTGACGCGCTTTGAAAACTACTGGAACAAAAGCGCATACCACTTCGATAAAGTGATTTTCCTGCCGATCCCGGATGCCTCAGTGCGTCTCGCCAACCTGCGCGCAGGCGATCTCGACCTGACAGAAGGCGTGGCGGCCAGCGATGTGAAAACGGTTGAAGGCGACAGCAAGCTGGCGCTGGCTAAAGTCATCGGCCTCGGTTATCAGGGCATTACCTTCAACATCAATAACGGCAAGGTTGACGCCAACAGCCCGCTAAAAGATCCGCGCGTACGTGAGGCCTTCTCGCTGGCGATCGATCGCGATGCGCTGAATCAGGTGGCGTTTGAAGGCTTATATACCCCATCCAACCAAGCCTTCTCGCCGGTCAGTGCCTATCACGTCAACACCCCAATCAGTACACGCGATGTGGAGAAAGCCAAAGCGTTGCTGAAGGCGGCGGGTGTCACCACGCCGCTCAATCTGACGCTGCTGGTCACCAACAATCCAACCGCACAGCAGGTCGGCCAGGTGATTCAGGCGATGGTCGGTGAAGCGGGCATTAACCTCAACTTGCAGATGAGTGAGTTCGCCAGCTTGTTGGATCGTCAGCAGCGCGGCGATTACCAGCTCAGCTTATCTGGCTGGTCCGGCCGTCCCGATCCCGATGGCAGCATCTACTCGTTTATCAACAGCAAAGGCACGCTCAACGACGGCCGCTACAGCAATCCCCAGGTTGATGAGTGGCTGAACGCCGCACGTCTTACCAACGATCAGGCGCAGCGCCAGGCGTTGTACACCAAGGTGGTGAATCAGCTGCAAACCGATATGCCAATCGCCTATCTCTATTTCGAGCCGCGCATCTTCGGCATGACGAAAAAACTGCAGGGCTTTAAAGCCTGGCCTGATGGCTTAGTACGCCTCGCGGGTGTGAGCATGGCGCAGTAAACCGCTGAGGAGCGATGATGCTGGAACTGATAGTTAAACGCTTACTGCTGGCGATCCCCACGCTGCTGCTGGTGAGCATCATGGTGTTTGCGCTGCAAAAGCTGCTGCCGGGCGATCCGGTGCTGGCGATGGCGGGTGAGGAGCGCGATCCTGCGGTCATCGCACAGCTGCGGGCGGAATATCACCTGGATGATCCGATTCCCACGCAGTATTTCTCGTGGATCGGCAATGCGCTGAAGGGTGATCTGGGCATGTCACTGCGCACCAAAGAGCCGGTGACCTCGCTGATCGCCAGTAAGTTGCCGGTAACGCTGGAGCTGTCCCTGCTGGCGATGGTGATTGCGCTGGGGATTGGCATCAGCATGGGCATTATCGCGGCGGTGCGCAAAGACACCTGGGTCGATCACACCACCAATTTTGTCGCGCTCTCCGGCATATCGGTGCCGCATTTCTGGCTGGGGATTCTGCTGATCCTGCTGTTTTCCGTGCATCTGCAATGGCTGCCAGCCTCAGGCTTTGTCCCCATCAGTGAAGATGTGGCGCAGAACCTGAAAACGCTGCTGCTGCCCGCTTTAGTGCTGGGGACTGGCCTCGCCGCCACACTGATGCGCCATACACGAGCATCGATGATCAGCGTGCTAAAGGCCGATTACATCCGCACCGCGCACGCCAAAGGTCTGCTGGCCCCCAAAGTGGTGCTGAAACATGCCTTCCGTAACGCGCTGATGCCGATCGTCACGCTCACCACCTTGCTGTTTGGTGAGCTGTTGGGCGGTGCGGTGTTAACCGAGCAGGTTTTCACCCTACCCGGTTTCGGCAAGATGATTGTCGATGCGGTGTTTAACCGTGATTACGCGGTGGTACAAGGTGTGGTGCTGGTGGTGGCGATCGGCTTTCTGCTGCTGAATCTGCTGGCCGATGTGCTCTATCTGTTAATCAACCCGAAAATGCGAGGCTAACCATGAGCGAGGTGTTAACAGCAGGCGCAGTGCCTGCGGTCACAAAGCCTAACCGCCGGGTGCTGAAGAAATTTCTGCGTAATAAGAGTGCGCTGATCGGCGCAGTGATCGTGCTGCTGTTTGTAGCCGTGGCGTTGCTGGCCCCCTGGCTGGCACCGGCCGATCCGATCAAGGCAAACTTCCTTGCCGTGCGCAAAGCGCCCTCCGCGCTGTTCTGGTTGGGGACCGATGAGCTGGGCCGCGATATTCTGTCGCGTCTGATTTGGGGGGCGCGCACCTCTCTGCTGGCGGGCTGCATCTCCGTGATGATCGCCATTTTGATTGGCGTGCCGCTGGGCTTAATTGCCGGTTACTGGCGGGGGTGGTGCGATGGCATTATCTCGCGCTTTATCGAAGCGCTGCTCGCCTGCCCGTTTCTGATTCTGGCGATTGCGTTGGGCGCTTTCCTCGGACCAAGCTTATCCAATGCAATGATCGCCATTGGGCTTTCCGCCATGCCCATCTTTGCTCGTCTGACGCGCGGCCAGGTGATTGCCATCCGCCATGAAGAGTATATCGACGGCGCGCGCGCCATCGGTTTGCCGGACCGCTGGATCATCCTGCGTTATGTGCTGCCCAACGTGCTGTCGCCGATTCTGGTACAGGCCACGCTGGCGATTGCCTCGGCGATCATCACGGAAGCCAGCTTGTCATTTCTCGGCCTTGGCCAGCAGCCGCCGTCACCTTCCTGGGGTGCGATGCTGAACACCGCAAAAGGCTATCTGGAGCAGGCACCCTGGATGTCGATTTTCCCTGGATTGGCCATTTTTCTCACTGTGCAGGGCTTCAATCTGCTGGGTGACGGACTGCGCGACGCACTTGATCCGCGCAATGACTCACATTAAGGAACCGTTATGAGCGATTTGGATTTCAACGTTAGTTATGTCTCGCACCGCGCCCCAATGATGGGCCGCAATGCGGTTGCCACGTCTCAACCGCTGGCCGCACAGGCGGGGATGCGCATGTTGCAACAGGGTGGTAATGCGGTAGATGCGGCGATTGCTACGGCGATGGCGCTCACCGTGCTGGAACCCACCGGCAACGGCATCGGCAGTGATGCGTTTGCCATTATCTGGGATGGGAAAGCGCTGCATGGCTTAAATGCCTCCGGTCGCTCCCCCGCCAGCTGGAATGCAGAACGCTTTGCCGGACAGAGCACCATGCCGGAAATCGGTTGGGAAGCCGTGACCGTACCGGGCGCGGTTTCTGCCTGGGTCACGCTGGCCGAGCGCTTTGCCACGCTGCCGCTGACCACACTGGCACAACCGGCGATCGAGTACGCCCGCGACGGCTTCCCGGTTTCGCCGCTGATCGCCCATCTGTGGCAGCGCGGCTACAACAAACTGAAGTCTCAGCCGGGTTTTGTTGAGTGTTTTGCGCCAGATGGCCGACCGCCGCGTGCTGGTGAGCTGTTCCGTAACCCGGCGCAGGCCGCCACACTGCAGAAAATCGCCGAAACCAGGGGGGAAGCCTTCTATCGGGGCGATCTGGCGGAGAAAATGGTGGCATTTGCCGGGCAGCACGGCGCGGCACTGAGCATGACCGATCTCAACAACCATCGCGCCGATTGGGTGGATCTGTTGTCACGCCCGTTTGCCAACGGTTCAGTGCAGGAGCTGCCGCCCAACGGTCAGGGTATCGCCACTCTAATTGCGCTCGGCATTCTGGAGCAGTGGGACATTGGCAGCTACACGCCTGATTCCGTGCCGTGGCTGCACTTGTCGATTGAAGCGATGAAGCTGGCGCTGGTCGATCTGGATCGTTACGTCACCGATTACGACCATCTGGAATTCCCGGCAGAGTTGCTGCTGAGTGACAGCTACCTCAAGCAGCGCGCTCAGCTCATCAATCCTGACCAGGCCGGGGATTTTACCTTCGGCTCCCCGCAGCAGAGCGGCACCGTGTATCTCTCGACTGCCGATGCTAGCGGCATGATGGTCTCCTTTATTCAGTCCAACTATATGGGCTTTGGTTCAGGCGTGGTGGTGCCGGGCACCGGCATCAGCTTGCAGAATCGCGGCTGCGGCTTCTCGCTCGATCCGCACCATCCGAACGTAGTGGCCGGTAGCAAACGTCCGTTCCACACTATTATTCCGGCGTTTGCGCTGGATGCGGCGGGACAGCCATTGATGTCGTTTGGCGTGATGGGCGGCCCGATGCAGGCGCAGGGGCACTTACAGCTGGCGTTGCGCATCATGCAGCACAAGCAAAACCCGCAGGCAGCGATTGATGCGCCGCGCTGGCGTGTTGAGCAAGGCCGTGCGGTAGTGGTGGAACCGGGTATTGACCGTAATGTGCTGGCGAAACTGCGCGAGATGGGTCACCAGATTTCGGTGGAGGATCCATTACAGAGCTACAACTTCGGCGGTGCACAGGCGATTGTGCGTGACCCGCAGGGCTTCTACATAGCCGCCACTGAAAGCCGGAAGGATGGGCAGGCGCTGGTGTTTTAAATCACAATCTGGCGGCATCAGTGCGGACTGCCAGATGCCGCCAGGTGATTTCAGCCTTTGGGTTCGGTTTTTGCCTGCGTTCGTTGGTGTCGATGGAGTACAACCTCCAGGGTCGACTACCCGCACATTTCTTTCATGACCTTAATCCGGCGCGCCAGAGTGCGCCTTTTCCCACAGTTTGCCGCACC
This sequence comes from Pantoea folii, assembly GCF_056678875.1. NCBI lineage: Bacteria > Pseudomonadati > Pseudomonadota > Gammaproteobacteria > Enterobacterales > Erwiniaceae > Pantoea > Pantoea folii. Next base: position 85,178 of record NZ_JBWXON010000007.1, read on the forward strand.
TCAACCCGTTGTACACGCCAGGCCATTGCACTATCCTTTAGGACCATTCCCACCGAATCGAAATTAGCCATAACAGGAGTTCAACATGGCGTCAGGATTATCCCGCATCTGGATGCGTACCGGCATGCTTATGATCAGCGCACTGGTTGTGCTGCAACTTACCGCCTGTGGCGATAAAGAAGGCGATCAGCGTAAAGCTTTCACCGATTTCCTGCAGAACACCGCGATGCGTAGCGGCGAACATCTGCCAAGCCTGAGCGAAAACCAGAAGCAAACCTTCGGTAACTACGCCAGCGACTACGCCATTTTGTATGGCTTCTCACAGCAGGCCAATCAGGCGGTTGAGCAAGGCATGCGCCCTGTGGTTGATGAACTGGCTGCGATTCGTGTGCCACAAGATTATCTGACCCGTCGCGATAGTCTGCGTCAGGCGAGCGGCAACCTCAGTGTGCTGTCACAGCAGATTCAGAGCGCCAAAATGCAGGCCGACAGCAGTAAAGCCACGCTGAAGCAGCCTGACGATCTGAAGAAAGTGTATGACAGCGTCTACGCCAAAGTGGTGACGCAGCCAGCGGGTACACTGATTCCGCTACTGCCTCAGCTGCAGGCGTTGAGCCAGGCGGCGGTGCAAACCGGTGATTATCTGCAGTCGCAGGGCACGCGTGTGACCTTCAATGACGGTGGCGTTCAGTTCCCAACGCAGGATCAGGCCACGCAGTACAACACCCTGATGAGCAACCTTTCCAGCAATGCTCAAGCCCTGACTCAGGCACAGAATGCTGTGCAGGGTGGTTTGTAACCTCGCTTTGAATGCGTTCAGGGGCGACTAACAGGTCGCCCTTTTCCTGACATACTTTTCATTGCATCTTTCAGATTTTTCGTCACTTCCTTACACCTTACTTATCTGCATCGCTATTGTGTGATCTGACGCATTTTCAACCAAAAATAGTTTGTGATCTCAATCACACTTATGAAACAAACCTGAGAGCTGCAAAGGTGACTTAAGTCACATTTATCCCGTTGTTTTGCTTAAAATTTCGCCTTCGTACTTTTCTTACACTCTATTTATGTGATCTTCATCACCTTATGGCACCCTGACCACCCCAATTTTGAGTGATCTGCATCACACTTATCCCGGATGCTACGCAGCGTAATAAACTAGTGCTAGAGTCCGCGTGCATACAGTGATGCCACGGCCCGCGCCGGAACGGCTCAATAAAAGTCTTAACAAAAACAACCGCGCTCTTATTGCAGCGCGTCTCAATAAGGGGTGGGTTTATGTCCTCATCAGCGAAGGTCAAGGTCCAGAGCTTTGGTCGCTTTCTGAGTAACATGGTGATGCCAAACATCGGTGCGTTTATCGCCTGGGGTATCATCACAGCACTGTTCATCCCAACCGGATGGATTCCAAACGCAACGCTGGCGAAACTCGTCGGCCCAATGATCACTTACCTGCTGCCATTGTTGATCGGTTTCACCGGTGGACGTCTGGTGGGCGGCGATCGCGGTGGCGTGGTCGGTGCCATTACCACCATGGGTGTGATTGTCGGTGCAGATATGCCGATGTTCCTCGGCGCGATGATTGCCGGTCCACTGGGCGGCTGGGCGATCAAAACCTTTGACCGTATGGTTGATGGTAAAATCAAAAGCGGCTTTGAGATGCTGGTTAACAACTTCTCAGCCGGTATCATCGGTATGCTGTTGGCGCTGCTGGCGTTCATCGGCATCGGTCCATTGGTTGAAGGTCTGTCACACATTCTTGCGGCGGGCGTAAACCTGATGGTGCAGAACAACCTGCTGCCACTGACTTCTATCTTTGTTGAACCGGCGAAAATCCTGTTCCTCAATAACGCCATCAACCACGGTATCTTCTCGCCACTGGGTATCCAGCAGGCTAGCGAAGCCGGTAAATCCATCTTCTTCCTGATTGAAGCGAACCCAGGCCCAGGTATGGGTGTACTGGTTGCCTACATGATTTTTGGTCGCGGTAGCGCTAAGCAGTCTGCAGGCGGTGCGGCAATCATCCACTTCCTCGGTGGTATCCATGAAATTTACTTCCCGTACGTGCTGATGGCGCCACGTCTGCTGCTGGCAGTGATCCTCGGTGGTATGACAGGCGTGTTTACCCTGACCGTACTGAACGGCGGTCTGGTGTCTCCAGCGTCTCCGGGTTCTATTCTCGCAGTACTGGCGATGACGCCAAAAGGCGCATACTTCGCCAACATCGCGGCCATCATCGCGGCGTTTGCCGTCTCCTTCGTGGTCTCTTCAATCCTGCTGAAAACCAGCAAAGTAAAAGAAGATGACGACATCGAAGCTGCGACTCAGCGTATGCGTGATATGAAAGCGCAGTCGAAAGGTCAGGCCGTTGCCGGTTCTCCGGTTATCGCCGATGCCAACAGTGTTGATGTGAGCCACGTGCGTAAAATCATCGTGGCCTGTGATGCCGGTATGGGTTCCAGCGCCATGGGTGCAGGTGTGCTGCGTAAGAAAGTGCAGGATGCCGGCCTGAGCAATATCTCGGTCACCAACAGTGCGATTAACTCACTGCCGGGCGATGTGGATCTGGTGATTACCCACCGCGATCTGACGGAACGTGCGATGCGCCAGGCACCGCAGGCGCAGCATATTTCGCTGAACAACTTCCTCGATAGCGCGCTGTATAGCAATCTGACTGAACGTCTGATCGCCGCTAACCGCAGTGAAGCACATCGTGAAACCGTGCAGACCACGCTGGCAGACAGCTACGACGATGGCAGTGCTAACTTGTTTAAATTGGGCGCGGACAACGTGTTCCTGGGCTTGAGCGCCAACAACAAAGAGCAGGCGATTCGCTTTGCTGGTGAGCAGTTGGTGAAAGGCGGTTATGTCCAGCCAGAGTACGTTGAAGCGATGCTGGAACGTGAAAAGCTGACCCCGACCTATCTCGGTGAGTCTATCGCTGTGCCGCACGGCACCGTGGAAGCCAAAGATCGCGTGCTGAAAACTGGCGTGGTGTTCTGCCAGTACCCTGCGGGCGTATTGTTTGGCGAAGAAGCCGATGACGTGGCGCGCCTGGTGATTGGTATTGCGGCTCGCAATAACGAACACATTCAGGTGATTACCAGCCTGACCAACGCGCTGGATGATGACAGCGTAATTGAGAAGCTGGCGAACACCACCAGCGTTCAGGATGTGCTGGATCTGCTGTCAGGTAACACCGCGAAAGCGTAATACCACGTTTTAACTTCCCTGGGGCGGGCAAGCCCGTCCCACATTTCCGGGGCGGATTTGCCCGCCCTTTCGTCATTTGATATGGGTCAAATTTATGAAAGCGTTACATTTTGGAGCAGGTAACATCGGTCGCGGTTTTATCGGTAAGTTGCTGGCTGATGCCGGTATCGAACTGGTCTTCGCGGATGTGAATCAGGTGGTTCTGGATGCCCTTAACGCCCGTCATGAGTATCCGGTTCATGTAGTTGGCGAGCAGGCAAAGGTCGAAATCGTTACCGGCGTTAGCGCAGTGAACAGCACCAGCGACGACATCGTCACGCTGATTGCTGAGGTTGATATCGTTACCACGGCGGTTGGTCCGCAAATTCTGGAGCGCATCGCAGGCGGTGTGGCGAAAGGTCTGGCCAAACGCAGCGACAACGGTAATGTCCGTCCGCTGAATATCATCGCCTGTGAAAACATGGTGCGCGGCACCAGTCAGTTGAAGCAGCACGTTCTGAAAGCGCTGCCAGAACAGTATCACGCGAGGGTTGAAGAGCACGTTGGCTTCGTCGACTCCGCCGTTGACCGCATCGTGCCGCCATCTGAGGCCGGCAGCAACGATCCGCTGGAAGTGACAGTCGAAACCTTCAGCGAATGGATTGTCGATAAAACGCAGTTCAAAGGTGAATTGCCAAACATTCCTGGCATGGAGCTGACTGATAACCTGATGGCATTTGTCGAGCGCAAACTCTTCACGCTGAATACCGGCCATGCCATCACCGCGTATCTTGGCCAGCTAGCAGGCCACGCCACCATCCGCGATGCGATTCTGGATGAGAAAGTGCGTGCCGTGGTGCAGGGTGCGATGCAGGAGAGCGGCGAGGTGCTGATCAAGCGCTATGGCTTTGATGCCGACAAGCACGCCGCTTACATCCAGAAAATCCTCACTCGTTTTGAAAATCCGTACCTGAAAGATGATGTTGAACGTGTTGGCCGCCAGCCGCTGCGTAAACTCAGCGCGGGCGATCGTCTGATCAAACCCACGCTCGGCACCCTTGAGTACCACCTGCCACACGCCAACCTGGTGCAGGGTATTGCTGCCGCGATGCACTACCGCAGCGAAGCCGATCCGCAGGCGCAGGAACTGACTGCCCTGTTGGCTGAAAAAGGCCCGCAAGCAACGCTGGCCGAGATCTCTGGACTGGAAGCCAATAGCGAAGTGGTCACCTCAGTGGTGAGTGCTTACAACGCTATGGCATAATGCGCGCCTTTTAATAGCTCACTCGGGCGCGGTGCCAACCGTGCCCGTCGGCGGTAGCGGAACGATGCAGGCAATAATGGAAGAGAAGCAAGCTTTTGAAAACCGGGTGCTTGAGCGCCTGAACGCCGGTCGATCGGTGAGAAGCTTCCTGATCGCCGCCGTTGAGCTATTGGCTGAAGCGGTCAACCTGCTTGTGTTGCAGGTTTTCCGTAAAGACGATTATGCCGTAAAGTACGCGGTTGAACCGCTGCTGCTCGGTGACGGTCCGCTGGGCGAGCTATCGGTGCGTTTGAAACTGATTTACGGTTTGGGCGTGATTAATCGCCATGAATATGAAGATTGTGAGCTGCTGCTGGCGCTGCGTGAAGAACTCAATCACGACACCAGCGACTACCGCTTTACTGACGATGAGATTTTGGGGCCATTTGGTGAACTGCACTGCGTTGTAGCGTGGCCGCCACAACCTGACTTCACCCGGGATGACGAAGCATTACGCAGTATGCAGCAGCAGCGCTATCTGCAAATGGTGCGATCCACCATGGTGCTGTCGCTCACAGAGCTGATATCGCGCATCTCCCACAAGCAAGCCTTCAAGAAGCCGGCCGTTTAGGGGCTCTGTCGCGGTCGAATCCGCCCCGCTGCAAAATCGCCCCGTTTTGATGTATCCTTTGCCTGTTTTCCTTAACGAGTTTCCCCTGATGAAAGAACAAGAAAAAGCCGAGATCAAACTGCTCAGTGATCAACTGGACGCATTGAATCGCAAAGAACCCCAGCTGCTGGAATCTGGCGATGCCGAAAAACTCGGCGAGCTGCTGCGTGAAAAAGAGAAGCTGGTGCAGGAAATTGAACGTCTGCGCAGTGTTCGCGATGAGAAACTGAGTAAAGAAGCGCAACAGCTGCAGAAGCTGGGTTTCAGCCGTGAGATCACCAGGAAAGAACAAGCCAACATGGGCGCATTTAAGAAGAGCGTGCGCGGCCTGGTGGTGGTGCATCCAATGACCGCGCTGGGACGTGAGATGGGGCTGAAGGTGATGACCGGCTACGCGAAGCAGCCGTTCTGATACCCGATTACGCGGCGTGTGATACGTCGCGTTCCACGCTCTGTTCCTGCACTGCTTCAACCCCTGCCACGGGTTCAACCCCTGCTGCCAGCAATACCTGGGTGTTCAACGCATCCAACAGTGCATAGCGACGACGATACTCCGCACGTTTCTTACTGGCGATCTCTTCCAGTGCTTTCCTTTCCATCTGCAGCGGCAACGTAAACAGGTCGTCGGCACGGGCTTCACCGCCCAGAGACAGCCAGAACTCGCTGTAGCTGGCAAAGAACTTATCACCTTTACTGTGGCGATAACGCATGCTGCGGAACACATGCGTGGTATCTCCTACTGCGCAAATCGCTTGCACGCCACATTGTTGCGCCAGAATAAATACCGCTTCCATTAACAGACGTTTCGGGAATACGCCATGTGCGGCTTTGGTTGCATCGCGAATAACCTCATTTGAGATGTGTTTGCGCGGCCCCTGCAATCCACCAATCAATAATGTGCGCTTGCCCTTTTCCTGAATAATGGAAAAAGAGAGCGAGGCAATATTCATGGTTTGATAATGCAGTGTCAGGGTTATTTCACCTTCACGATCAAAATGTCCAGGGCAGCAATTAATAGCAAACACCTCATCATTTTTTCCGTTAAAAGTGGCAATCACATTTAACACCGGACTCAGCAGTAACTGGCGCAGTTTGGCATTATCCAGTTGATCCATCAGCGTGTAATGGTCAAGCAGCGCCTGTGCACGCTGCGCCACGCTGAAGCCCGCACGCAGGTAGGGACGATGCGGTTTGGCCGGCAGCAAGCCCTGCATTTTCAACAATTGCGGCAGAAACGGCAGTTTCGCTAACTGGTTAAGGTAATTAAACGTCGTAACCGGAAAGATGAAAGACCTTAAAGCAAATTTAAGGCGGAACATTTTGCTATTCCATAACTTATCAGGTCTGACGTTGCCGCGAATTAATGGCAAAAACAGGGATGCCGACGAATCTTTATTCGCCACAGGGGTAGTGATAGTAGACATAATTATTTTACTTTCGTTTGATCAACTGCGGCTACTGTATGCCCCAAATTATCAACGACAGGTTAATAACGGCCGTAACGGTATTGTCAGCAGAGGTAATCTCGAAGTGGTTTAAGAAGTGTTTAGCTTTCGTAAAGAAAAAAACCGGTGAAGCAGCTTCACCGGTTCTGTGCGTTGGCTATCGCCTGAACTTACTTAGCAGCAGCGAAACGCGCAGCCGCTTCATCCCAGTTCACCACGTTCCAGAACGCTTTGATGTAGTCAGGACGTTTGTTCTGATACTTCAGGTAGTAAGCGTGTTCCCACACATCCAGACCAATGATTGGCTCACCGGATGCGCCAGAGATGGCTTCACCCATCAGCGGGCTATCCTGGTTAGCGGTTGAAACCACAGCCAGTTTATCGCCCTTTTTCACCAGCCACGCCCAGCCTGAACCGAAACGGGTGGTAGCGGCTTTCTCGAACTCAGCCTGGAAAGCTTCAACGCTGCCGAAATCTTTTTCGATAGCGGCTTTCAGTTCGCCTTGCAGGCTGGTGCCCAGTTTCAGGCCTTTCCAGAAGAAGCTGTGGTTAGCGTGGCCGCCTGCGTTGTTACGCAGTGGACCTTTTTTATCTGCTGGCAGCTGATCCAGTTTAGCGATCAATTCTTCAACCGGCAGGTTAGCGAATTCGGTACCTTCCAGCGCTGCATTCGCGTTGTTAACGTAAGCCTGGTGGTGTTTAGAGTGATGGATTTCCATCGTCTGCTTGTCGAAGTGTGGTTCCAGTGCGTCGTACGCGTAAGGCAGGGATGGCAGTGAATAACTCATGTTCTTCCTCTCCATTTAGTGTTTTGCAGCATCACCTTAGCAGGGTGCCGCGTAAGCAGTCGGATCATTATAGTTAAAATCATGATCGGTAAAAGGGTTATCAATGCCTTAGTAATGATAAGGATTTGATGAATCTGGGAAAAGCACCGCACGCAGAGTCACATCTCATGCACGCGATGCCGCAGGATTACATCTTGTGTGTGCTGGCGCGCAGCTTGAGCTGTACCGGCAGTTCGTTGATGGCAGGAGGCTCATCGCCTTTCAATGCGGAAAGTAAGCGCTTGCCCGCCATGCGCCCCATCTCTTCATAAGGCAGGACAACGCTGGTGAGCGGCGGTGAGCAGACTGCTGCCAATGGGCCGCCACCGATGCTGGCAATCGCCAGCTGGCTGGGAATGGAGATGCCTGCGGCGTGGCAAGCCATGATGGCACCGCACGCCACTTCATCGCTGGTACAAATCAGCACATCCAGTTCCGGCCAGGTGAGACGGATCTCCGCCAGCAGGCTATGTCCAGCGGCAAAGGTCGGCATTTTCGGCGAGGTCACCACGCGGTGCGGGGCCTGATTTGATGCCAGCATGCCGCTATGCCAGCCATTCAGCAGTTGGCGGAAAATCGTGGTATTGGTTTGCGTACACAGCAAGCCGAGATGACGATAACCGCGCTCCACCAAACTCTGCACCAGCTGGCGAATCGCTTTAGCGTAATCGACACCAATGCTAATACCCGCAGATTCCTGATGCACCCCGCCGATATCCATCACCGGCAGGCCGGAATTACTCAGCAAACGATGAGCTTCAGCGGCATTGTCGAAGTTGAAATGCACCATCGCCGCCGGATTATACGAGAGCAGCATCTCGATCAACTCGCTCTCTTCCGCCGCCGAGTGGTTGGCTTCCGCCAGCATCATGTTGTAGCCCTGCGGACGCAGGATCTCTTGCAGCGCTTCCGACACAATCGCGCTGCCCGGCGTGGCGAACGAAGGCACCACCATGGTGACTAGCTTCGACGATGCCGACGCCAGATTACGCGCCTGGATATTGGGCACGTAAGCCAGTTCGGCGACGGCCGCATCAATTTTGGCGCGGATTTCAGGCGAGACCTTTTCCGGCATGCGTAACGCACGTGATGCCGTCATGGTGCTCACGCCGACCAAACGGGCAACATCGGCCAGTGTGCTTTTGCCGGTACCGCGCCGTTTTTTCTCTGCCATGCCTTCTCCTAGCTGACTTACCACCATTACCCGCACGCAGCTTAAAACCAAATGCGCCAACGTGCCACGTTAATCACCACAGATTCGGGCACGCCTCACCTGCTGAGCATTTTCAGAATCTCCGAGCATGTCAGGTGCTTGCAACGATGACAAACGGGCTGCACAAAAATGTTAGCGATAACACATTTTTTAACAACACCTGTGTTAGCGCTAACTTTTGCGACAATCATCACAGAAAAGCGGTGAGAAAATCACCTAAAGTGCACTCCATCGACGAATAACCAGGAATTACTGATGCTCACTCAATGGCTGACACCGCAACATATTCGCATCGTAGAACAGGTCAGCGACTGGCAGGACGCGGTACGTTTATCCGCTGAGCCGCTGCTGGCCGAAGGGGCGATCACCCCGGCTTACCTCGATGCCATCTTTACTTCGCATGCCGAACTGGGACCTTACTACGTACTGGCACCCGGCCTGGCGATGCCGCATGCCCGTCCGGAACAGGGCGCGCGTAAGAATGGCTTGTCGTTGCTGCATGTGAAGAACGGTGTGAGCTTTGCAGCGGATGAAAACGATCCGGTGCATGTGGTGATTATGCTGTGCGCCGTTTCCGGCGACGATCATATCCAGATGATCACCGCATTAGCCGAAGTATTCAGTGACGAATCTCGCCTGCAGCAATTGCTGACGGCGGCAACCCTACCAGCGATTGAAGCTGTTATTACAAATTAACCACCAGAGAATCCTATTATGAAAAAAGTCCTGATTGTGTGCGGTAATGGTTTAGGCAGCAGCTTTATTGTGGAAATGAACGTGAAGAAAATTGTGGCGGAATTAGGGAAAGAGGCCGAAGTGGGCCATACCGATTTAACCACGGCGAAATCTGAACAGGCCGACCTCATTATCAGCGCCAAAGATATTGCCGATCAGTTATCCGGGCATAGCGCGCAGGTATTTGGTCTGACGAATTTATTAGATAACGCCAAAATTAAAGAAATCCTGGCGGAAAATCTGTAATAGCCCGATTTTACTCACATGGAGTAATTATGCTGCAATTTATCATCAAGGATGTTCTCGGAACACCCGCAATACTTGTCGGCCTTTTTTCCCTGATTGGTTTATTACTGCAAAAGAAACCGGTGTCGGATGTGATTTCCGGCACGCTGAAAACCATCATGGGCTTTGTGATTCTTATCGCAGGGGCCAACCTGATTGCGGCAACACTGACCATTTTCAGCCAGCTGTTTGAGCACTCGTTTAATATTCAGGGTGTCGTGCCAAATACTGATGCAATGGCCGCGCTGGCGCAGAAGAGTTACGGTACTGAAACCGCGATGATCATGGTGTTCGGTATGCTGGTGAACATCCTGCTGGCGCGTATCACCCCGCTGAAGTACATCTTCCTGACCGGTCATCACACGCTGTATATGTCGGCGATGCTGGCGGTGATTCTTTCCGTCGGCGGCGTACATGGCTTCTGGCTGGTGCTAATCGGTTCACTGATTCTCGGCACCATGATGGTGGTGTGCCCGGCGATTCTGCAGCCGTTCACACGTAAAATCACCAATTCGGACGATCTGGCGCTCGGCCACTTCGGCTCAACCGGTTATCTGCTGTCTGCGCTGGTCGGTAAAGCAGTGGGCAAAGGCAGTCCATCCACCGAAGAGTTGAAGGTGCCGAAAACCCTCAACTTCCTGCGTGATTCCTCCGTCGCGATTTCGCTGACCATGATGATTCTGTTTATCGCGCTGGTGTTGGTGGCGGGTAAAGAGTTCACCGAAAGCCAGGTGAGCGGCGGTCAGAACTTCATCGTGTTCGCGATTATTCAGTCCATCACCTTTGCGGCGGGCGTTTATATCATCCTCGCCGGTGTGCGTATGGTGATTGCCGAGATCGTGCCGGCCTTTAAAGGCATCGCAGATAAGTTAGTACCGAACGCCAAACCGGCGCTGGACTGCCCAACCGTGTTCCCGTTCGCGCCGAATGCCGTGATCATCGGCTTCCTGTGCAGTTTCTCCGCCGGTCTGATCAGCATGTTCCTGTGCCCATTGTTTGGTCTGAGCGTGATTGTTCCTGGTCTGGTGCCCCACTTCTTCTGCGGTGCCACCGCGGGTGTATACGGCAACATCACGGGTGGACGTCGTGGCGCGGTGGTCGGCTCCTTTGTACAAGGGCTGCTGATCTCCTTCCTGCCGGCGATTCTGCTGCCGCTGATGGGCGACCTGGGCTTTGCCTCGACCACCTTCGGCGACGCGGACTTCGGTATTGTCGGCATCGTACTCGGCCACATTATTTCGTTCTTCCATTGATGTCATAACACAGCGCCTGCGGGCGCTGTTTATGTAATGAGGAAAAAAACAATGAACGCTCAATTTTCACCGTCATTAATGTGTATGGATCTCACCCGCTTTCGTGAACAGATCGAAGCGATGAATAGTACTGCGGCTTTTTATCATGTCGATATTATGGATGGCAGCTACGTTAAAAATATTACGTTATCGCCGTTCTTTATTGAGAACCTGCGTAAAATTACCGATGTGCCAATTGATGTGCATTTAATGGTCAATCACCCGGAAGATATTATTCCAATGTGCATTGAGGCGGGGGCGGATATTATTAGCTTCCATCCCGAAACCGCGAATAACAAAATATTCCGCCTGCTGACTCAGATTAAGGATGCGGGCCGTCGCTGCGGCGTGGTATTAAACCCGGCGACACCTGCCGAGAGCATTCGTGAGTATGCACATCTGCTGGATAAGGTTACGGTGATGTCGGTGGATCCTGGCTTTGCGGGGCAGAAATTTATTCCGGAAACGCTGAACAAGATTCGCCAGCTGATTGCCATGCGCGAAGAGCACGGTTATCACTATCTGACCGAGATTGATGGTTCCTGCAATGCGCGCACCTTTAAGCAGATTGCTGCTTCTGGTGTGGATGTGTTTATCGTTGGCACGTCAGGTTTGTTCAATCTGGATGACGATGTGGCGCAGGCGTGGCAGAAGATGGAAAGTATTTTTGCCGAGGAAACGGCAGCCGCGTAATCCTTTCCAGGTGCGCATCCACGTGCACATTGAGTGAAACGTGAAGATTCTCAGCCGGGTCGCCAGGAATGGCGACCCGCTTCATCTTCCTGATACTGCTTTGGGGCAACCTTAGCCTTTTACCGACCCAGCTCGGTCAGTGACTTATCCAGCGCACCCACTAGCCAATCAATATCCGATTCCTGGAACGCCAATGGTGGACGCAGCTTCAGTACGTTGCCGTACGGTCCGGCCACTGACGTCAGTACATGGTGATCGCGCAGCTTCTCGGTGAGATCCAGCGCCAGCGCTTTATCCGGCGTTTTGCTGGAGCGGTCCTGCACCAGTTCGAAGCCGATAAACAGCCCCGCTCCGCGCACATCGCCGATACTTTCATGGCGATCCATCAGCTTCTGCAACTCGGCGAGCAGTTTGGCACCCACCACGCGGCTGTGCTCCTGCAAGCCCTCTTCTTTAATCACCGTCAACACCGCCTGCGCCGCCGCCATCGCTACCGGGTTACCGCCAAAGGTGTTGAAGTAAGGGATATCGTCACTAAACGCCGCCAGCACATCACTCTTCGCCAGCAGGCCGGAAACCGGAATGCCGTTACCCATCGGCTTACCCGTGGTCACCACATCCGGCACCACGCCGTGACGGGCGAAGCCCCAGAATGCATCGCCAGTACGACCGAAGCCAGGCTGCACTTCATCGGCGATGAAGATACCGCCATTAGCGTGCACCACATCCACCGCTTTCTGCAGGAAACCGCGCGGATTCGGTAACACACCATCGGAAGAGAAGATCGAATCCGCGAGGAAGCCAGCAAATTTAATGCCGTGTGCTTTCATGTCATCGATCTGTTTCTGAATTTCGTTGGCAAACCATTCGCCGAGATCCGGTGCGTTGACGCGGTAAGCATCGGGTGGCGAAACCAAACGCGTGGTGGCCGCCAGTGGCTGACCGCTGCCCAGTGCCGGGGAGACGCCAGACGTGAGATCGCTGGTGCCGTGATAGGCCTCCTGCGACACGATAATGCCCGTGCCGCCGCTGAAAGCACGCGCCACACGGATCGCCAAATCGTTAGCTTCCGACCCGGTGCACATATACATGGCACGGTCGATGGCGTCTGGCGTGGTTGCCAGCAGCTCTTCGGTGTAATCGAGAATGCGTTCGTGCAGATAACGGGTGTGGGTGTTCAGCATCTTCATCTGCTGATTCACCGCTTCGATCACCGCCGGATGGCAGTGGCCAATACTGGCCACATTGTTGTACACATCGAGATATTTGTTACCTGCAGCATCCCACAGATACTGCCCTTCACCGCGTACCAGATGCACCGGCTTACGATAAAACAGGCGATACGACTCGCCCAACACTTTGCTGCGCTTGTCCGTCAGCTGGCGGGTTGCTGCATCCAGACCGTCGGCGTGCTCAGCACGAAAACTGTTGGTGTCCATGATGGTGGAACGTGTAGCCATGGTAACTCCCGTTGCGAAGGTGAAAGGGGTGCATGATGTGTGACCGTTGTCACCATCATGCCTGCTTTAACGAGAAATGCAACCAAATACACAAATACAACCAAATACACATGACGCCGTAATGACACTCAGGTAAGCTTAGGCCCAGATTATTACGCTACAGGGAAAAGTCATGCTGCAGGAAACCCGCTTACACCGCATTCGAGCCCTGCTGACCACGCAGCATCAGGTCAGCACCGAGCGCATTATCAATGAGCTGGGTATTTCACGGGAAACGGCACGGCGAGACATTATTGAGCTGGAAGCGCAGGGTTTAGCACGACGGGTGCACGGCGGTTTAGTCGCGGTAGATAGCCAGCCGGAAGCACCGCTGCAAGTGCGCCGTAGTGCTCAAGCCAAAGAGAAACGTGCGATTGCCGTGGCGGCCGCACAGCACTTGCAGCCGGGCCAGACGCTGTTTCTGGATGCCGGCACCACCACCACCATGCTGGCGGAGCAGCTGCGCAGCATGGCCGGCTTAACCATTATCACTAACAGTTTGCAGGCTGCACTGGCGCTAAGCGCCGCCGAAGAACATGAAACGCTGAATAATCAGGTGATTTTGCTCGGTGGGATGATGATGGCAGGTGCACAGCAGACGCGCGGCGAAATCACGGTCAGCGAGATTTACCGCTATCGCGCCGACGTTGCCCTGCTGTCGCCGGTTGGCATTGATGCTAAAAACGGTGCCAGCAGTTTCCATCCTCATGAAGCGGCGATTGCTCGCGCCATGGTGCAGCAGGCTGCGCGCACCTTCTTACTGGCAGATCACAGCAAGCTGGGGGTGATCAGCCGCACGGTGTACGCGCCGATTGGAGAAGTGGATTTGCTTATTTGCGACAGCGGCCCCGCCAAAGCAGGCGCATTAGCTGCGCTCCAGCAGGCGCTGCCACAGGTACAGGTGGTTTAAACCAGGCGCTGCCACAGGTACAGGTGGTTTAAACCAGGCGCTGCGGATGGCTGTACACCGTGGCGCGTCCCGGCTTACTAAACCCTATCAGCGTTAAATGACAACGCTCGGCGACCTCAACGGCGAGCTGGGTCGCAGCGGATACCGCAAATAAAATCTCCACGCCGCACATCGCGGACTTTTGCACCATCTCATAGCTGGCGCGACTGGAGACCAGCACCGCGCCCTGCTGCCACGGCTGCTGGCTACGATGCCCCAGCAGTTTATCCAGCGCCACATGGCGACCCACGTCTTCGCAGCCACCGAGCAATTCCCCCTGCGGCGACATCCATGCCGCCGCGTGCGTGCATCCGGTGAGATTGCCGATGGGTTGGTAATTGCGCAGTTGCGCCAGCCCGCTATCGAGGTTTGCCAGATCGAAGGTTTGGGTAAACGGCAACGGCTGCAGCGGTTTACCAATCTGGTCGAGTTGTTCCACGCCGCACACGCCACAGCCGGTTCTGCCCGCCATGGCACGGCGCTGCTCTTTTAGCGCCATAAAGCGTCGGCTGGAGAGTTCGATCTGCACTTCAATACCGTTGCAGCCGGGCACCACATCCATGCCGAAAATCTCATCAGGCTTCTCAATAATGCCTTCTGAGAGTGAGAAACCGAGCGCAAACGCCTCAAGATCGTTGGGCGTGGCCATCATCACCACATGGGAAATGCCGTTATACACCAGCGCGATCGGCACCTCTTGTGCCAGCCAGTCGGTTTCAGACGTGCTGATATCACGCCGCTGACGTACCGGCGCCTGCACTGCGCCTGAGATCTCAATCACACTCTGATGACTTTCCTGTGCTTTGACTTTCACTTTGCTCGCCTCGGACAACAACCCTATTAAAGCAGTGGTATTATTCTACTGCTATTCTCACACTGTTAGTTGGGTCATTGTGAATCTCGGCCCAACGCATCACAAAAAAATTTTTGCCCGTCATTCGGATAGTGGCAAGGCAGCAAGCCCCTTCAAACCGTGAGCTTACACCCGTAAGCGACGGGAACGAATGGGCGCAGGCCATGTAGCGACCATTTGAACGACGCAGGCAAATTGTAGCAATGTCGACTCAAGGATTATTCATGAACGTCAGCCGAAGAAAATTCTTCAAAATCTGTGCTGGCGGTATGGCAGGGACATCGGCAGCACTCCTCGGCTTTACGCCAGAGGTGGCGCTGGCGGAAACGCGACAGTACAAGCTGCTGCGTGCCCGCGAAACCCGCAACACCTGCACTTACTGCTCAGTGGGCTGTGGCTTATTAATGTATAGCCTCGGTGACGGCGCGAAAAACGCCAAAGAGACCATTTTCCACATTGAAGGCGATCCAGACCATCCGGTGAGCCGTGGCGCATTGTGTCCGAAAGGCGCTGGCCTGCTGGATTTTGTCCACAGTGAAAGCCGCCTGCACTACCCCGAATACCGCGCGCCAGGCTCCGATAAATGGCAGCGTATCAGTTGGGATGACGCCTTTGATCGTATCGCTAAACTACTGAAAGCGGATCGCGACGCCAACTTTATCGCGCAAAACGCCGCAGGTGTTACCGTCAACCGCTGGCTGTCATCAGGCATGCTGTGTGCTTCTGCCTCCAGCAATGAAACTGGCTACTTAACCCAGAAATTTACCCGATCGCTCGGCATGTTAGCGGTCGACAACCAGGCACGCGTTTGACACGGACCAACGGTAGCAAGTCTTGCTCCAACATTTGGTCGCGGTGCGATGACCAACCACTGGGTCGACATCCGTAATGCCAATCTGATCGTTGTGATGGGTGGCAACGCCGCTGAAGCGCATCCTGTGGGATTCCGCTGGGCGATGGAAGCCAAGATTCACAACAAAGCCAAATTGATTGTTATCGATCCTCGCTTCACGCGTACGGCATCGGTGGCAGACTTTTACACGCCGATCCGTTCCGGCACCGACATTGCTTTCCTGTCGGGCGTGCTGCTGTGGCTGCTGCAAAATGACAAAATCCAGCATGAATATGTGCAGGCGTACACCAACGCCAGCCTGATAGTGCGCGAAGACTATCATTTTGATGACGGCCTGTTCAGCGGCTACGACGAAGCCAATCGCAAGTATGACAAAACCAGCTGGAACTATGAGCTGGGCGATGACGGCTTTGCCAAACGTGATGACAGCCTGCAACATCCACGCTGTGTGTGGAATCTCCTCAAGCAACACGTCAGCCGCTACACGCCAGAAATGGTGTCACGCATCTGTGGCACGCCGAAAGAGGACTTCCTGCACGTCTGCGAGCTGATCGGTGAGACCAGCGCGCGCGATCGCACCACCTCATTCCTGTATGCGCTGGGCTGGACGCAACACTCGGTCGGTGCGCAAAATATCCGCACCATGGCGATGATCCAGCTGTTGCTCGGCAACATGGGCATGGCGGGCGGCGGGGTTAACGCCCTGCGCGGTCACTCCAACATTCAGGGGCTCACCGATCTCGGCCTGCTGTCGCAAAGTTTGCCAGGTTATATGACATTGCCGTCGGAGAAACAGACCGATCTGCAAACCTACCTCGCGGCCAACACGCCGAAACCGACGCTACCCGGCCAGGTGAACTACTGGGGTAACTACCCGAAATTCTTTGTCAGCATGATGAAGGCCTTCTTTGGCGACAAAGCGCAAGCAGAGAACAGCTGGGGATTCGACTGGTTACCGAAGTGGGACAAAGGCTACGACGTTTTGCAGTACTTCGAGATGATGTCGCAGGGCAAAGTGAATGGCTATCTTTGCCAGGGCTTTAACCCGGTGGCCTCATTCCCGAACAAACGCAAAGTGATCGATTCACTGTCGAAGCTGAAGTTCCTGGTGACCATCGACCCGCTCAACACCGAAACCTCGACCTTCTGGCAAAACCACGGTGAGTTTAACGATGTCGATCCGGCGAAGATTCAGACCGAAGTGTTCCGCCTGCCCTCCACCTGCTTCGCGGAAGAGAATGGCTCCATCGTTAACTCCGGTCGCTGGCTGCAGTGGCACTTCAAAGGTCAGGATGCACCCGGCGAAGCGCTGAATGACGGTGAAATCCTCTCCGGTATCTACAGCCGTCTGCGCAAAATGTACGCCAGTGAGGGCGGTGCCTTGCCCGAACAGGTGCTGAACATGACGTGGAACTACCAGACGCCTGATAACCCGGCTTCGGAAGAAGTGGCGATGGAGAGCAACGGCAAAGCGCTGGCGGATGTGTTCGATGACAAAGGCACGTTGCTGGTAAAAAAAGGCCAGCAGCTCAGTAGCTTTGCTCAGTTGAAAGATGACGGCAGCACCAGCAGCGGCTGCTGGATTTTTGCGGGCAGCTGGACGCCAGATGGCAACCAGATGGCGCGGCGTGATAACACCGATCCGAGTGGATTGGGCAATACGCTGAACTGGAGTTGGGCATGGCCGCTCAATCGTCGCATCCTCTACAACCGTGCATCGGCCGATCCACAGGGCAATCCGTGGGATCCGAAACGGCAAATCCTCAAGTGGGATGGCAGTAAATGGGGCGGCATGGATATTCCGGACTACAGCGCCGCCGCACCGGGTAGCAATGTGGGGCCGTTTATCATGCAGCCAGAAGGCATGGGCCGCCTGTTCGCGCTCGACAAAATGGCTGAAGGTCCGTTCCCGGAACACTACGAGCCGTTTGAAACGCCACTCGGCACGAATCCACTGCATCCGAACGTCATTTCGAACCCGGCAGCACGCGTGTTCAAAGACGATCTGGCGGCGATGGGTAAAGCCGAGCACTTCCCGTATGTCGGCACCACGTATCGTCTCACCGAGCATTTCCACTACTGGACCAAACATGCGTTACTCAATGCCATCGCGCAGCCGGAGCAGTTTGTGGAGATTGGTGAGAAGCTGGCCAACAAGCTGGGCATCGTGCAGGGCGATACGGTGAAAGTGAGCTCCAATCGCGGTTACATCAAAGCCAAAGCGGTGGTCACCAAACGCCTGCGCCCACTTGATGTGGATGGCAAAACCGTCGATACCGTCGGCATTCCGATTCACTGGGGCTATCAGGGCATTGCGAAGAAAGGCTTTATCGCCAATACCCTGACGCCGTTTGTCGGTGATGCCAACACGCAAACGCCCGAGTTTAAGGCGTTCCTGGTTAACGTTGAGAAGGTGTAGGAGAACGTAGATGGCTTATCAATCACAAGACATTATCCGCCGCTCCGCCACCAATGGTTTCACGCCTGCCCCGCAGGCGCGTAATCATCAGCAGGAGGTGGCGAAGCTGATCGACGTCACCACCTGCATCGGTTGCAAAGCCTGCCAGGTGGCGTGTTCAGAGTGGAACGACATCCGCGATGAGGTTGGGCATAACGTTGGGGTGTATGACAACCCAGCGGATCTGACCGCCAAATCCTGGACGGTGATGCGCTTCTCAGAAGTGGAGGAGAATGGCAAGTTAGAGTGGCTTATCCGCAAGGATGGGTGCATGCACTGCGCCGATCCTGGCTGCCTGAAAGCCTGTCCGTCCGAAGGTGCGATTATTCAGTACGCCAACGGCATCGTCGATTTTCAGTCCGAGCAGTGCATTGGCTGCGGCTACTGCATTGCCGGCTGTCCGTTCGACGTGCCGCGCCTGAATAAAGACGACAACCGCGTGTATAAATGCACGCTGTGCGTCGATCGTGTCAATGTGGGCCAGGAACCGGCGTGCGTGAAAACCTGCCCGACCGGCGCCATCCATTTTGGTAGCAAAACCGATATGCAGGCGCTGGCGGCAGAACGCGTGGCGGAGCTGAATACGCGCGGCTATGAGAATGCGGGCTTGTACGATCCGGAAGGCGTCGGCGGCACGCATGTCATGTACGTGCTGCATCATGCTGATAAACCACAGCTGTATCACGGTTTGCCAGAAAACCCGAGTATCAGTCCGGCAGTCACCTTCTGGAAAGGGATCTGGAAACCGCTGGCGGCGATCGGATTCGCCGCCACCTTCGCCGCCTCGGTATTCCACTATGTCGGCGTCGGGCCGAACCGGGTGGAAGAGGATGAGGACGAGAACCTGCACGAAAAAGAGGAGCGCGAATGATGAAAAAGCGCGATCGTCTGGTGCGCTACAGCGCACCGGAACGCATCAATCACTGGATTGTGGCGTTCTGTTTTGTTCTGGCAGCCCTGAGCGGGCTGGGTTTCTTCTTTCCCTCCTTTAACTGGCTGATGCACGTTTTGGGCACGCCACAACTGGCGCGCATCCTGCATCCCTTTGTCGGCGTGGTGATGTTTGCTGCTTTTTTGATCATGTTTTTGCGCTACTGGAAACAGAATCTGATCAATCGCGAAGACCTGATCTGGGCGAAAAACATCAATAAAATCGTACGCAATGAAGAGGTGGGTGATACCGGCAAATACAACTTCGGGCAGAAGTGTGTGTTCTGGGCTGCTATCATCAGCTTAGTCTTGCTGCTGGCGAGCGGAGTGGTTATCTGGCGTCCTTACTTTGCAGGTGCCTTTGCGATTCCGCTGATTCGCGCCGCTTTGGTGGTGCATTCGGTCTCAGCTGTGGCATTGATCGTGGTGATTATGGTGCACATTTATGCGGCCCTGTGGGTCAAAGGTACCATTACTGCCATGGTTGAGGGCTGGGTGCCGGCCGCGTGGGCGAAGAAACATCATCCACGCTGGTATCGTGAGCAGCGCCAACGCCAAACACAACAGGAAAAACGTCCCTGATGAGTATTCGCATTATCCCGCAGGACCAGCTGGAGAAAGGCGAAAAAAACACGGCGGAACAGGTTCCGCCGCTGCTTTTCCCTCGGCTGAAAAATCTGTACAGCCGCCGTGCAGCGCGTTTACGTGAGCTGGCAGCAAAGAATCCGCTGGGCGATTATCTGCGCTTTGCTGCAGTGATCGCGCAGGCGCAAGACATCGTGCTGTACGATCATCCGCTGCAACTCGATTTGCGCCAGCGTTTGGCCGAAAGCGCCGAACAGGGCAAGCCGCCGCTCGATATTCACACCTATCCCCGCGATGCCCACTGGCAGCGTCTGCTGCATTCGCTGATTGCCGAGCTGAAGCCCGAGATGAGCGGCCAGGCATTGGCGGTGCTGGAGAACCTGGAAAAAGCCTCCTCTTCCGAGCTGGAAGGCCTGGCCAGTGCGCTACTGGAGGGTGATTTTGCGCAGGTCAGCAGCGATAAAGCCCCGTTTATTTGGGCTGCGCTTTCGATCTATTGGGCGCAGATGGCAGCGCTGATCCCAGGCAAAGCCCGCGCAGAATACGGCGAGCATCGCCAGTTCTGCCCGGTGTGCGCCAGCGTGCCGGTCACCAGCGTGGTGCATATGGATGTGGGCCAGCAGGGGCTGCGTTATCTACACTGTAATCTGTGTGAAAGTGAATGGTATGTGGTGCGCAGTAAGTGCTCCAACTGCGAGCAAACGCGCGACCTGCACTATTGGTCACTCGACAGCGAAAGAGCCGCAGTGAAAGCCGAAAGCTGTGGTGACTGCGGCACCTATCTGAAGATGTTGTATCAGGAGAAGGATCCGGCGGTGGAACCGGTGGCCGATGACCTGGCCTCACTGGTGCTGGATGCGCGTATGGAGCAGGAAGGCTTTGCGCGCAGCAGCCTGAATCCATTTATGTTTCCTGGGGATTGAGCAAATTGCCGCTTTCCTAAGAACTGTCGCGGCACGATTTATCGCGCTGTTTTTGAGCCAGACAACAACGTGCAATAAATCGCGCCGCTACAATTTGTGTACCTATCTCTGTCGCAAAGGAAACACCTGATGAAACTGATTGGCAGCTACACCAGCCCTTTTGTCCGCAAAATTTCAGTGATCCTGTTGGAAAAAGGCCTGGTGTTCGAATTTGTTAACCAGTCGCCTTGGGTGGAAGACAGCCACGTGCCGCACTATAACCCGCTGGGCAAAGTGCCTGCACTGGTAGACGATAACCATCTCACCTGGTTTGATTCTTCGATTATCGCCCAGGTCATTGAGCTACGCGGTGACGCCCCTGCTCTGTTGCCGGATGACGCCCTGCTCGCTCTGCAGGTACGTCAGCTGGAAAAGCTCGCCGATGGCATCAACGATGCCGCCGTGATGATTGTGCGCGAACAGATGCGCCCCGGCGATCAACAATCCGAAGAAGTGCTAATGCGTAATCGCGAGAAAATTTTGCGTGGGTTGGATGCGCTGGAAACGGCGGCGGCCCAGGGTGAACTCTTGAACAGCGGTACGCTCAATCTGGCCGATATCGCCACTGGCTGCATGATTGGTTATCTCAACTTCCGCCGGGTGCTGCCTAACTGGTGCGTGAACCGCCCGGCATTGATCAAGCTGGCCGATACGTTGTTTGCGCGGGAGAGTTTTGCCCGCACCGTTCCGCCTTCCAGCTAAGCTAAACCACCCGATGAAAACACTGTATTCACAACTGCCTGCTATCGACAGCCTGCTGCGCGATCCCGCGATGCAGCCGCTGCTGCTGCAGACGGGCACCGCGTTTACCACCCGCCAGCTGCGCGCCATGCAGCAAGAAGCACGCACGCATATTCAACATCATCAAACTTTACCCGGCTGGCATCTTAACTGGCCAGAGGAAGCGCAGCGCCGCGCGCAACAGCAGCAACAAAGCGCGCTGCGTCCGGTGTTCAATCTCACCGGCACGGTGCTGCACACCAACCTGGGCCGTGCGCAGTTAAGCGATAGCGCAATTGAGGCGGTCACAGCCTGTTTGCGCCAGCCGGTCACGCTGGAATATGCGCTGGATGATGCGTCACGTGGCCATCGCGATCGTGCGGTAAGTGCGCTGCTGTGTGAACTGACGGGGGCTGAAGCGGCCTGTATCGTGAACAACAATGCCGCCGCCGTGTTGCTGATGCTGGCAGCACTGGCGCCAGGTCGCGAAGTGATTGTCTCACGCGGTGAGCTGGTCGAAATCGGCGGCGCATTCCGCATTCCCGATGTGATGCGCCAGGCGGGCTGCCAGCTGGTTGAAGTCGGCACCACTAATCGTACCCATCTGAAAGATTATCGTGCTGGCATCAGCGACAACACCGGTTTGTTGATGAAGGTGCATACCAGCAACTACCAGATTCAGGGCTTCACCCATGCGGTAGCGGAAGCCGAGCTGGTGGCGTTGGCGGCGCAACATCAGCTGCCGGTGATCACTGATTTAGGCAGCGGTTCGCTTATCGACATGACCGCTTTTAATTTGCCCGCCGAGCCGATGCCGCAACAGCTGATTGCCGCCGGTGTGGATCTGGTGAGTTTTTCCGGCGATAAACTGCTGGGCGGCCCGCAAGCAGGGATTATTGTCGGCAAACAGGCGCTTATCGATCGGCTGCAACAGCATCCGCTCAAGCGAGCTTTGCGCGTGGATAAAATGACGCTGGCTGCGCTGGAAGCCACTTTGCAGCTTTATCGCCAACCGGAAACGTTGCGCGAAGCGCTGCCCACCCTGCGCTTGTTGACGCGATCGTCACACGAGATTTTGCAGCAGGCCGAACGGCTGATGCCTGCGCTGGAACACGCCTATGGCGCTGATTTTTCACTTAATATCGCCGCCTGCTCGTCGCAAATCGGCAGCGGTTCATTACCCGTTGAGCGCTTACCGAGTTTTGCCATCACGTTTAGCCCACGTGAATCTCACGGCAGCTCGCTGGATGCACTGGCACAACGCTGGCGTGCATTATCACAACCGGTGATTGGCCGCATCCAGGAAGGAAGACTGTGGCTGGATTTACGCTGCCTTGAAGATGAAGCGGCGCTGATACGGACCTTAACCACATGATTATCGCCACCGCTGGACACGTCGATCACGGTAAAACCGCACTGCTACAGGCGCTCACTGGTGTCGATGCCGATCGCCTGCCTGAGGAGAAACGGCGCGGCATGACCATCGATCTTGGCTATGCCTACTGGCCGCAACCGGATGGCCGCGTTGTGGGCTTTATCGATGTGCCAGGACACGAGAAATTCCTCGCCAATATGCTGGCGGGCATCGGCGGTATTCATCATGCACTGCTGGTGGTAGCGTGCGACGACGGTGTGATGCCGCAAACGCGTGAGCATCTGCAACTGCTAAGCCTGGTCGGGCAACCCCCGCTTAGCGTGGCGTTGACCAAAGCGGATCGCGTCGACGCCGTACGCATCGCCGAAGTGCAGCATCAGGTGGCGGAGTTGACGCAGCAACTGTGCTGGCTGGCAGTACCGCAATTTGTCACCAGCAGTACCACCCAGCAAGGCATCGACGCGCTGCGCCAGCACTTGAGTGAACTACGCGCACCGAATGTCGATATGGGTCGCCGCTTCCGCCTCGCCATTGACCGCGCGTTTACCCTCAAAGGCAGCGGATTAGTGGTCACCGGCACCGCCCTGGCGGGTGAAGTCAGCGTAGGTGATACGTTGTGGCTCAGCCGCCTCAATTTGCCCGTGCGCGTGCGTTCGCTGCATGCGCAGAATCAGTCGGTGACGCGTGCGCAGGCTGGAGAACGTATCGCGCTGAATATCGTCGGCGATGTGGAGAAAGACCAGATTGCGCGCGGTGACTGGCTGCTGGCACAACCGCAACCTTCGGGCACCCAGCGACTGATCGTGGCGCTGCGTTTGCTACAGCCGTTAAGAAATCCCTCGCAGCCGGTACATCTTCACCATGCCGCCAGTCATGTGACTGGCCGACTTAACCTGATTGCGGGCGAACTGGCGGAGCTGGTGCTCAACGAGCCGCTGTGGCTGGCGGAAAACGATCGGCTGATTATCCGCGACAGCAATGCACAACTCACGCTCGGTGGCGGACGGGTGCTGCTGCTGAACAGCAAGAAACGCGGCAAGCGCCATCCTGATTATCTTGACTGGCTGCAACAGCTGGCGGCGGCGGAAGCCGATGAAGAGAGTCTGCAGTCGCACCTGGCTCAGCAACCCATCGACATGGCCGAGCTGAGTTGGGCACGCCAGCTGAGTGACGATGCACTCAACAACCTGCTGGACAAGGTGGCGCCCGTGCGACTCGGCAGCGCCATCATGGCTGTGGAACAGGCCAATGACTGGCAGCAGCGACTGCTGGAAGCGCTCACCGCGTTTCATCAGCAGCACCCTGAAGTGCCGGGCATTGGTCGCGATCGCTTGCGTCGCGTGGCTCTCCCCCACCAGCCGCCGGAACAGGTTATCGCATTGATCGATCGGCTGCTTTCACAAGGCCAGTTGCAGCACCGGCAAGGCTGGTTGCATTTGCCGGATTTCGAACCGCGCTTCAATCACCAGGAAGAAGCACTGTGGCAGCAGGTTGGTCCGCTGTTTGGTGACCAGCCGCTATGGGTGCGCGATATCGCACTGGCCACCCAGCAAGATGAAGAAACCATTCGCAGCCTGCTGCTCTCCGCCGCGCGTCTCGGTCATATCACGGCGATCGTGCGCGATCGCTATTACCGCAGCGACCAGATCCAGATCTTCGCCGATCTGATTCGCCAGCGTGACGCCAACGGTGGCAGCACCAGCGCCGCCGATTTCCGCAATCAGCTCGGTACCGGGCGTAAAATCGCGGTACAGATTCTGGAATTCTTCGACCGCAGCGGTTTCACCCGCCGTCGTGGCAACGATCACCTGCTGCGCGATGCCCGCCTGTTCGACACCAGCACTTAATCCTTCGCGTTGCTTCGCAGTTGTCGCTGTAACTGCGCTGCAACGCCGATTCCGCATTGCTCAAAAATGTGCCAGGATGTAAGAATATTTCTTACATTGGGGCACGATGATGGCACGTACCATGACAATCGATTTAGGTGATGAACTGCGCGAGTTTGTTGAATCTCTGGTGGCTTCCGGTGATTACCGTACTCAAAGCGAGGTGGTGCGCGACTCGCTGCGTTTACTGCGTGAGAAGCAGGCGGCGTCGAAGCTGGAGGCGCTAAAAGAATTGGTAAGACAAGGATTCGAGAGCGGTCCTGGTAAAGAGTGGGACCATGAAGATTTTCTGAGACGAGCAAAAGCCAGGGTGGGCATTTATGAAAAGGAAGATCACGATAAAACCGGAAGCTGATGCCGATTTGATGAAAATCTGGATTTACGGATACTGGAATTTTGGGGAGCAACTCGCAGACGCTTACAACCTTAAATTTTCCCAGCTCTTCGATAAAATTGCCCTGTTCGATTTAGGGCGAAAACGGCCTGATTTAGGTTATCAAATCTATTCACTTTCCTTCGGTCAGCACATTGTGATTTACCGTGCTGAGGTTGATGAGATCTTTATTGGGCGCATCTTGCACCACTCCCAGGAAGTCAGCGCCGAATTTTAAAAACAAAAAGGGACGATTTCTCGTCCCTTCGGTTCACTTCAACACATCGCTTACTGCAGCAGTGAAATATCCGCTACCTGCAGGAACAGTGCGCGCAGTTGCGCCAGTAGTGTCAGGCGGTTAATACGCACTTCCGCTTCATCGGCGTTAACCATCACGTTGTCGAAGAAGTTATCGACCGCTTCGCGCAGCTGCGCCAGTTCCACCAGCGCATCCTGATAACGGCCTTCCGCGAAGTACGGCTGCAGCTTGTCACCGAGCGCCGTCACGAAAGTCGCCAGCTGGATCTCGGCGTTCTCTTTCAGCAGCGATGCCTGCACGCTGTCGTTGAGGGTTTCGGTGGCTTTCGCCAGGATGTTGGACACTCGCTTGTTGGCCGCAGCCAGCGACGATGCCGCTTCCAGCGTACGGAAGTGGGAAACCGCTTTCATGCGCGCATCGAAGTCCGCCGGGCGGGTTGGACGACGTGCCAGCACGGCCTGAATGGTGTCGACGCTGTGGCCCTCTTCCTGATACCAGGTACGGAAACGACCCAGCATGAAGTCGATCACTTCATCCACCACTTTGCCGTTGCTCAGCTTGCTGCCGTAGAGACGCACCGCTTCTTCGGTCAGCGTTTGCAGATCGAGTGGCAGGTTCTTCTCAACGATAATACGCAGCACGCCCAGCGCAGCACGGCGCAGTGCGAACGGGTCTTTATCGCCTTTTGGATGCTGACCAATGCCGAAGATGCCCGCAAGGGTATCCATCTTGTCGGCAATCGCGACAGCACAAGCCACGAGGTTCGATGGCAGTGCATCACCGGCAAAGCGCGGCTGATACTGCTCGTTCAGCGCCACGGCCACATCTTCCGCTTCGCCGTCATGACGCGCATAGTGCATGCCCATCACTCCCTGCGTATCGGTAAACTCGAAGACCATGTTGGTCATCAGGTCACACTTCGACAGCAGGCCCGCGCGGGTGGCGTGGTTCACATCGGCACCAATCTGAGCTGCGATCCAGCCGGCCAGCGCCTGAATACGGTCCGTTTTGTCACGCAGCGTACCCAGCTCTTTCTGGAACAATACGGTTTCCAGACGCGGCAGGTTATCTTCAAGACGCTTTTTACGGTCAGTGTTGAAGAAGAACTCGGCATCAGCCAGACGCGGGCGTACCACCTTCTCGTTACCGGAGATGATTTGCTGCGGATCTTTGGATTCGATGTTGGTCACGAAGATGAAGTTTGGCAGCAGTTTGCCGTCAGCGGAGTACACCGGAAAGTACTTCTGGTCACCTTTCATGGTGTAAACCAGCGCTTCAGAAGGCACCGCGAGGAACTTCTCTTCAAACTTCGCCGTCAGCACCACTGGCCATTCCACCAGCGAGGCGACTTCTTCCAGCAGGCTGTCGCTCAGGTCGGCGATGCCACCCAGTTGCTGTGCCGCGGCTTCCGCATCGGCTTTGATTTTGGCTTTACGGGTCGCGAAATCAGCCACCACTTTGCCGCGTTCCAGCAGCAGTTGTGGATACTGATCGGCGTTGTCGAGGGTGAACTCTGGCTCGCCCATAAAGCGATGGCCGCGAATCACACGATCGGACTGAATACCGAGAATGGTGGCCGGGATCAGCTCATCGCCCAACAGCAGCGTCACAGTATGTACCGGACGGACAAACTGCACGTCGCTTGCGCCCCAGCGCATCAGTTTTGGAATCGGCAGCTTGCTTAGTGCGGTTGCCACCATCGCGGGCAGCAGTGCCTGAGCACTCTCGCCTTTCACTGAAGCGCGATGCACCAGCCATTCGCCTTTATCCGTGCTCAGACGCTCAGCCTGATCCACGGTGATGCCGTTACCGCGCGCCCAACCTTCGGCTGCTTTGGTGGCATTGCCATCGGCATCAAACGCAGCAGCAATCGCTGGGCCACGTTTTTCCACTTCACGATCGGTCTGCGCTGTGGCCAATTGGGCCACTTTCAGCGCCAGACGGCGTGGAGAGGCAAACCAGCTCACCTCGCCATGTGCTAAACCGGCGCTGTCCAGTTCTGCGGTAAAGTGCGCAGCAAAGGCTTCTGCCAGGCTACGCAGGGCTTTCGGAGGCAACTCTTCGGTGCCAATTTCCACCAGGAAAGTTTTATCGGTCATGGCTGCCTCTTACTTGTTTTTATTGCACATGGGGAAACCGAGCGCCTCACGAGACGCGTAATAGGCTTCCGCCACGGCTTTCGTCAGGGTGCGGATACGCAGGATATAGCGCTGACGCTCGGTTACCGAGATCGCCTTGCGTGCATCCAGCAGGTTAAAGCTGTGTGCCGCTTTCAGGATGCGCTCATAAGCTGGCAACGGCAGGGGTTTTTCCAGCGCCAGCAGCTGCTGCGCTTCTTTCTCGTACTGCTCGAAGCAGGAGAACAGGAAGTCCACATCCGCGTATTCAAAGTTGTAGGTCGACTGTTCGACTTCGTTCTGATGGAACACTTCACCGTAGGTGGTTTGGCCGAATGGACCATCGCTCCACACCAGATCGTAAACGCTGTCGACGCCCTGGATGTACATCGCCAGACGCTCCAGGCCGTAAGTGATCTCACCGGTGACCGGCTTACACTCCATGCCGCCCACCTGCTGGAAGTAGGTGAACTGCGTCACTTCCATGCCGTTGAGCCACACTTCCCAACCCAGTCCCCAGGCACCCAGCGTTGGGTTTTCCCAGTTATCTTCTACGAAGCGAATATCGTGCACGGTCGGATCCAGGCCCAGCTCTTGCAGTGAACCCAGATACAGCTCCTGCAGGTTGTCCGGGTTAGGTTTGATCATCACCTGGAACTGATAGTAGTGCTGTAAACGGTTCGGGTTTTCACCGTAGCGACCATCGGTAGGACGGCGCGAGGGCTGCACATAGGCGGTGGCCATTGGCTCTGGGCCGATAGCGCGCAGGCAGGTCATTGGGTGTGAAGTGCCAGCGCCCACTTCCATGTCCAGCGGCTGGACGATGGTGCAGCCCTGACGCGCCCAGTAATCCTGCAAGGTCAGGATCAGGCCCTGAAAGGTCTTGGTATCAAACTTTTGCATGTTGAGTACGCGATAAGGGTCGATTAAAAAAGAGTGCGACAGTATACCCTTTGACCGCAGATTGTGCAGCCGGAAATCCTGGCGCGCCGGGGAGTGGTTTTGCCACGGTTTAATCGGCTAAAACCTTGCGATAAGAAAATCGTATACGATTCATTCTAACACCTCCGCGAATGCATCAAACCCCAATTTAATCCTTAATTTTTATAAAATTAACCACGCTATAATCAAATCCTATTACGTGACAGACATCACCTTTTCGACCCGATGGTCAAAAATCGCGCATTGACACCTGTATAATCGTATACGAAATTGCGGTGAAACAGTTTTGCTTGGAATTTCACCATGAAGACCGCAATTGCTTATCCAGGAATGAACGCCAGTGACCGTCCAATGGGACCGGCTCCGCTTTCCGCCGCCGTACTGCACGAACCGATGCTGTTTATCTCCGGCCAGGTGGCGATTGACCCCTACAGCGGTGAAATCAAGGGCAATGACATCGCCAGCCAGACCCGCCAGGTGTTGAAAAACGTCGGCGATCTATTGAGCGAAGCGCAGATGACCTTCGATAACGTGGTGCGCGTGACGATCTATCTCACCGACCTCAGCACCTTCAGTGAGATGAACGCGGCGTATAGCGAGTTCTTCCAGTTCCCCTTCCCGGCACGCGCCACCGTCGGTATTCAACTCAACCATCCTGACCTGCTGGTCGAGATGGAAGTCACGGCGATGCGCTGATGCATATTCATATCGAAAACGACGCCAGCGCCCCGCAGGCATTACATCTGACCCCGCAGCACCTGCAACAGCTGTTGGATGCCCATCCGCAACTGCGCGGTCACTTTACCCTGAGCGAAAACAGCCAGGCCGCGCATACCGCAGATTTCCTCGCCACCAGCGACATTTTGTGGAGCGGACGCAAGCTGGCGCTCGATACCTTCAGCGCACCACGTCTCGGCTGGGTGCAGGTGATGTCCGCCGGCGTTGAGCAGTGGCTGGCACATCTGCCGGAGGGCGTGACGCTGACCAATGCGTCCGGCGTGCACGGCGATAAAGGCGCCGAGTTCATTCTGATGGCGGCGTTGATGTTCAACTTTGGCATTCCGGGTTTTCTGCAGGATCAGGCTCAGCGCCTGTGGCGCCCCACCTTCGGCGGCTGCGCGCGTGGCAAAACGGTCTTGCTGCTCGGCGTCGGCGGTATCGGTGCCGCGGCGGCGAAACTGCTGACCGCGCAGGGCTACCGCGTGATTGGTGTGACGCGCAGCGGCCAGTGTGATGCCGACGTAGCGCGTTGTATTCGCATTGATGCGATGGACGATGCCCTGCCGCAGGTGGATGTCCTGGTCTCAACGCTGCCGCTCACGCCCCAGACAGACAAGTTGTTTGACCGTCGCCGTCTCGATCTGCTGCCTGCCCGCGCCGGCATCGTGATTGTCGGCCGTGCCGCCGTGTTCGACTACACCGCGATGCGCGAAAAACTGTGCGCCGGTGAACTGGCCGGTGCGGTTCTGGATGTTTATCCGCAAGAGCCGCTGCCAGTAGACGATGCGCTGTGGAGCACGCCGGGCGTGGTGATGACACCGCACTGCAGTCTGGACGATCACAGTGCCTACCTTGAGGGCTGCCTTGAGGTGTTTATCGATAACCTGGTGTGTTTCCGTAGCGGCCATCCGCTGCGCAACCAGGTTGATGTCGCAAGAGGTTATTGAAGTCGCAGTACCTATAAAAGCCGTAAAGACGTTCATAAAACACAAGGTCATCGCTTACACATTCACCAGCACCAGGGGAACCTTATTATGAAATTTGCACGCATCGCATTACTTATCTCTGGCATTACCGGCACGCTGTTAGCGGGCCTTTCCAGCGCCCATGCCGCCAGCACCGACCCGATTACGCCAACCGCCAGCGACTTCGCGGCGATGGCGCAGTGCAAGGCGCTGCAGACCAAATACCCGTCACTCAAAGGCAAAGATCTGGTGGTAGGCCTGGGTGGCTACACCAAAGGCTTCGAAGCCCCTTCCGAAAAAGACCCAAGTATCATTGAAGGTC
Source organism: Pantoea folii (assembly GCF_056678875.1). NCBI lineage: Bacteria > Pseudomonadati > Pseudomonadota > Gammaproteobacteria > Enterobacterales > Erwiniaceae > Pantoea > Pantoea folii. The sequence goes on from NZ_JBWXON010000007.1 coordinate 115,541, forward strand.
TCGATCCATCGCTATTCGAACGTATCAGCAGCTGCCTTGGGGCGAAACACAGTTATCAGACCGGTTCGTTCAACGTGCTGCTGACCTCCATTTCCAGCGGTCGTGCCGATATCGGCCCAATGCTGTACGTCACCGATGAGCGCCTGAAGCAGATCGCTTTTGTCGCTTCCATGCAGGTGCAGGATGGCTCGATTCTGGCGAAGGGCAATCCAAAGAAAATCACCACCGTGGATGACCTGTGCGGCAAAACCGTGGCCGCCGCTGCCGGTTCTTACGAAGCCAACAAGCTGGTGCCTGAGCAGAGTGCCAAATGCACCGCCGCCGGTAAGCCAGAAGTCAGCATGTTGATGGTACAGAACACCGACAACAGCATCCAGGCAGTGAAAAGCGGTCGCGCCGACATCTATCTGACCGAAGCCGGTTCCGCCATCGCTATTGCCAAAGCTGACAAAACGCTGGAAAGCGGTTTCACCGTTGACCTGCCGATCATGGTCGGCTTCCCCATCGCCAAAGACAACACCACGCTGCGCAGTGCAGTGATGGATGCCATGAAGGTGATTCAGGAGAGCGGTGCGCAGAAGAAATTGCTGGATTACTGGGGTCAGGGCAGCGCCGCTGAACGCCCGGTTGTTGCACGTGGTTAATGCATAAACTCAGTCGGATCAATTGGGTTGCTGCATCACGGGCAACCCAGGCGATCGCATTGAGGGAGATAACGCCTTGGATGATTTTCTTAAGTACCTGACCTTCCCTTACCTGTGGGAAGGGGCCGTCATCGCTGTTCAGCTGCTGGTAGGCGCATTAGCGGGCGGCATCCTGATTGGCTTTTTCCTGGCGTTGGCCAGCACCTCAAAGCACTGGTTTATCCGCGTGCCGGTGAAAACCTATATCTATCTGCTGCGCGGCACGCCGGTGCTGCTGCAGCTGATTTTGCTCTACAACGTGCTGCCAGAATTCGGCCTGCGTTTTAGCCCGTTCACCAGCGCCCTGCTGGCGTTGATGATCAACGAAACCGCCTTCTGCGCCGAGATCATTCGCGGCGGCATTATGGCCACCGATCGCGATCAGAGTATGGCAGCGCAGGCCTTTGGCTATTCGCGCACCAAAGAGATGATCCACGTGGTGATCCCGCAAGCGCTGCGCGCCATTCTGCCGACCATGGGCAATGAAACCGTCGGCCTGCTGAAATCTACCTCGCTGGCATCGGTCGTAGGCGTGAATGAGCTAACAATGCGCGGCCAGGCCATCGTGTCGCAGAACTTCCTGTTCATTCCGGTACTGGTGGCTTCGGGCGGTATTTACCTGATTCTCTCTACGCTGCTGGCGGGTGGTCAGTGGTGGCTGGAGAAGTTCTATAACCTCGACGAACGTGCCCGCCGTGCCCGTGCGCGCCTGGCAAAACTGCCGCCAGAAGCGGACGTGATGTCGATGCAGTTGCCGAAACGTCGCTGGGATACGCAAACCGCCGCGCCGGTGCTGGAAGTGGACAACCTGTGCGTCGAATACGCCGGTAAAGCGGTACTGAAATCCCTGTCGCTGACTGTACGCCGTGGCGAAGTCGTGGTGCTGCTCGGTCGTTCCGGCTCCGGTAAAAGTACCCTACTGAAATCGATTCTGGCGCTGACGCCACGCAGTAGCGGCACCATTCAGACCGAAGGCCACTTTATGGGCAGCGATGAAAACGGCCGCCCACTGGCTGCCCGCCATCTGCCGGCTAACCGCGCCAAATCCGGCATCGGTATCGTGTTCCAGCACTTCGCGCTGTTCGATCACCTCACCGCGCTGGAAAACGTGATGAGTATTCTGCTACGGGTGCAGGGTGCCCAACCCGAAATCGCCCGCGCTAAAGCAATGCGTGCCCTGAAGATGGTGGGATTGCAGGATTTCGCCGCCTCGCTGCCGCATGAGCTATCAGGCGGGCAGAAACAGCGTGTCGGCATCGCCCGTGCGCTGGCAGCAGAACCGCAAATCCTGCTGTTCGATGAGCCGACCTCGGCGCTCGACCCTGAGCTGGTGCGTGAAGTGAACCAGACCATGCGCAGCCTGGCGCAAACCGGCATCACCATGATTATCAGTACCCATGACATTGCCTTCGCGGCGGGCGTGGCCGATCGCGTGGTGTTCCTGCAGAACGGGGCGCTGATTGAAGAAGGGCCACCGGCGATTTTGCAGAATCCGAAAACGCCGGCTTTTGCCACCTTCCTCGAACATGAAAATGCCACGGAGGCCCAGCATGCCAATGCATGATCTTGCGGCGCGTGAACGTCTTGGCGATGCGCTGTTCCGCTATATGCAAGGCCAGCCAGCCGATGCGCTCGCTGACGAACCGGATGCTAACCAGCAGGCGCTGCGCCGTTTTCGCTTGCTGCCGCGTGTACTGCAGGGCAATGAGGCGATCAGCACCCAGATCACCATCCTCAATCAAAGCTGGTCTGCTCCGCTCGGCGTCGGTGCCTTTGCGGGTGATCGCATCTTCCATGAAGAGGGATTGCTGCCGATTGCCCGCGCCTGCAAACGTCTGCAACTGCCGCTGGTGATCTCCGAAGAGACGGTCACGCCGCTGGAACAGATTGGCGCGGAGTACGATCGCTGCTGGTTTCAGCTACGCGCGGCAGGTGATGTTGGGCGTATCAAAGATTTGATCGATCAGGCTGCAGAAGCCGGATTCAAAAATATCGTTCTCACCGTGCTGGCACCGGTGCATCCGGTGCCGGGATTACAGCCAGGCGGCTTCTCAATTGGTGAAGCGCTCAAACAGCGCGGCTGGCACACCGTCGGCGGCACGCAACCGGGCGTTGAGCCCTTGCCGGCCTTTCCGGTGTGGCGCTGGCAGGAAATTGTCGAGGTGGCCGCACACTGCGCTGCGCGTCAACTGCCGCTGTGGCTAAAAGGCATTTTGCATCATGACGATGCGGCACCGGCGGCACAGCACGGTGTGAGCGGCATCATCGCCTCGAATATTGGCCTGCGCCAAAGCGCGCGCTGGGCTACACCGGTCGATCAGCTCGCCGATTTACAGGCGGTCACTCGTCTGCCGCTGCTGCTGGATGGCGGCGTGCGCTGCGGCAGCGATACTGTGGTGGCACGTTGCCTCGGCGCCTCGCTGTCACTCAGCGTGCGACCGATCATCAGCGCCCTGGTAGCAGGTGGCGAAAGCGCGGTGTTCGATCTGCTCTCCGGCTGGATCAATGAAATCACCGCCATTAGCCACTGGTGCGGCGTCAGCGACATGGCTGCGCTCAACGGCAGTTTTGTTACGGAGGTGCGTGGCTGATGCAGACGTTAATCTTCAATCAGGGCGATGCCAGCGAATCCCGCATCTATTACTGCGCCCACTATCTGGCCGACAGCCTCGGCTTGTTCGCCGCCGAGCAGTTGCAAGTCACCTTCACCACCAGCGCATCGGGCGGGCACACCGTGCAGGGCGGACAAGTGCCTGCGGTGCTCAACCGCGAAGCGGACCTCACGTTGGGCGGACCGATGGTGGTGATGAAGCATTACCAGCAGCACGGCGCTGAATTGCAGTGCTTTTGCGCCTCGGTCGCCGCTAATCCGTGGTTTCTGGCGGCAGCAAAGACTCAGCCCGATTTTCAGCTGAATGATTTGCGCGGCAGGCGCGTGCTGGATGTCGGTAATGTCGGCACCGCCACACTGACCTTCCGCTGGCTGCTGGCAGAGCACGGTTTGCTGGATCAGGTGGAGCTGATTGCCGGTAGCGGCGATCAGGCCCGCGACTTCGCGGCTGTCGCTAACGGTGAAGCTGATTACGCGCTGCACGCCATGCATATGCTGGCACCAGCGATTGCCGCCGGACAATTAAGCAGCATCAGCAGCCTCGCCTCACTGTGTGGCAATGTGCCGTGGAGCGCCTATATTGCACGCGCCGATGTCCTCACGGAGAAAGCCGCTGCCTTTGCTGCCTTCTCACGCGCCATCAAACAGGCACTGGTGTGGATCGCCACCCATGATGCCGAAACACTGGCGGCGAGCGTGCAACGCTATTACCCCGATTATCCGCTTGATGCGCTGATCACCGGTTTAGCCGCGTATCAGCAAGCCCACGTCTTCGCACCCAACGGCCTGATTCCAGCAGATGAATTTAACCACTTCAGCCAACTGCTGGGCGACATCGGCTGGCTGGATCCTTCTCAACCCGTGCCCTATGGCGCACTGGTGACGCAAGCAGGAGCAGAGTGATGAAACAATTAATTATCAACGGCCTGGTAGTGACAGAAACCCGCGCCGCGCCCGCCGATGTGCTGATTGAGAATGGCAAAATCAGCGGCCTGCTGATGCCGGGTGCCCTCACTGACGGCGTCGATGAGATCATTGATGCGCAGGGTTTAATCATTGTACCCGGCGCGATTGATGTGCACACCCATTTCACCGGTTCGCACGATTTCCCTGAACAGGAGCTGCGCGAAGGCACGCGCGGTGCCGCTGCGCATGGCGTCACCACCATTGTTGAGATGCCGCACTCGCTACCTCCCGCCACCAGCCTCGCTAACTTCACCGCCAAGCAGCGCTGGCTGGCGGACAACTGCTCGGTGGATTACGCCATGTGGGCCGGACTGGATGGCCGCAACGTGCACGAGTTAGCGGCGCTGGATCAGGCGGGCGCACTGGCGTTCAAAGCGTTCCTGTGTAGCGGCGCGCCCAATGGTGAAGCCACCGACGAGAAAGGCTTACCGCGCCTCGACGATGATGGCTTGCTGCGTGCGATGCGTGAACTGGCCACCTTTGACGGTTTGATTGGCGTCCACGCTGAGAATCACGACATTCTGATCGGTGCCGGCAGCGAACTGCGCCGCGCTGGACGCAAAGATACTCGCGCGCATGCGCTGGCCGGGCCAGAAATCGCCGAAATCGAAGCCGTGGGTCGCGTTTTGGCGGTGGCGGAAGAGACCGGCGCACGCTGCCACATCGTGCACGTCAGCTCCGCGCGCGCTGCCGAAACCATCGTCGCCGCCAAAAGTAAGGTGCGCGCCAGCTTCGAAACCTGTCCGCACTATCTGATTCTGGATGAAGACGATCTGGTACGCATCGGTCCGAATGCGCGCTGTGGCCCGCCGATCCGCCCACGTCCGGTGGTGGATGCGCTGTGGCAGGTGCTGCTGCACGGCGATGTCGACATGATTGCCTCTGACCACTGCCCCTATACCCCGGCACAGAAACAAGCCGGTGAAGCCAGCATCTGGGACGCCGGTATGGGGCTAACCGGTGTTGAGACATTAAGTCCGATGTTCTTCAGCGCGGCGCATATCGATCGTGGTCTGGCCCTTACGGAATTTGCCCGCATGACCGCCAGCGGCCCGGCTAAAGCCTTCCAGCTGTGGGGCAAAAAAGGCGCTATTGCACCCGGCTTCGATGCCGACTTGGTGTTTATCGATGCGCAGCAGAGCTGGATCGTGGAGGGGGAAAAATTCCAGGGACTCGGCAAGTGGAGCGCATTTGAAGGGATGCGCTGTCAGGGTAAAGTGGTGCGCACACTTATTCGTGGTGTCACGGTATTCCAGGATGACCAGATGCAGGTTGAACCCGGCTTTGGTCAGTTCGTGACCCGGCAGGTATAAACAGGACAATCACCATGGCAGGAAAATCATCCACCCCAAGCCGTAAAAGCAGCGCACCGCTGGCGCAGGAAGCCGCTTCAGACGGCAACTGGCAAGCTGCGCGTCCGCGCACGCTGGTCGATCACGCCGTCGATGCGATTCTCAGCGCCGCCTCGCGCGGATTGATTTTACCCGGCGACCGTATTGCCGAACCGGATCTGGTGGCAAAACTCGGCATGAGCCGCGTGCCGATCCGTGAAGCGCTGCGCATTCTTGAAAGCCAGGGCATTGTCACCAGCGAGCCGTATAAAGGCATCCGTTTGATGGAGATTTCCCATCAGCGGCTGGAGCAGATTATTGATGTGCGCATCCCACTGGAAACATTGGCCTGCCGCCGCGCGATTGAAGCCGGACGCAATGGCGCCGAGCAACTCAGTCAGCTGTATCAGGGCGTGACGCAGATGCAAACCATGATGCAAAACGATGATGTGTATGGCTTTGCCTCGGCGGACACCGATTTCCATCGCACGCTGTGCAGCTTCGCCCACAACCCGGTATTGAGCAATTTGTGGGAGTCAATTGCGCGCCAGCTGACGGTGATTTTTGGCCTCTCCACCATGGGCAAATCGATGAGCGACATCATTGAAGAGCACCAGCGACTGATCAACGTGTTCGCCGAGGGCGATATCGCGCAGATGACCGATGAGATTGAAAACCACATCCGCATTCAGGCGCTGGATGTGGATTACGAGACCTTGATTACGCAGCGCCGGCAGCAGCGTTCCGCTGTGGGCTGATGCTTTATTGATTGCCTTTACACCAGGAAAACCACGATGAAGATCACCAACGTTGAAGCGTTTTATCTGCGCCTGCCGGTTATTGAGCAGCGCACCGATAGCTCGCAGGATGCACTGCTTATCAAAATCACCACCGATGCGGGCACCACCGGTTGGGGTGAAGTGGATGGCAGCCCGTATGTCACCAAAGCCATTATCGAAGCACCCTATTCGCACACCATGGTCACCGGACTGAAATCGCTGCTGATCGGCGAGAACCCGCTGGAGACCGGCCGTTTGTGGAAGAAGATGCACAAAGCCACCATCTATTACGGACGCAGCGGTGCCGTGCTGCAGGCGATGGCGGGCATTGATATCGCCCTGTGGGACATCAAAGGCAAAGCGCTGGGCAAACCGATTGTTGAACTGCTGGGCGGTGCGATGCGCGACAAGATGCGCGTTTACTCCTCCAACATGTTCCAGTACAGCGTCGAAGAGACTGTGGCGCGCGCGCAGCACGCCATCGACACCGGCCACACTGGCGTGAAGTTTGGCTGGGAGCCGTTTGGCACCGATGAAGCGCTGGATCTGCGCTATCTGGAAGCGCTGCGCACCGCGATGGGCGACAGCGTGGATCTGATGCTGGATGTCGGCCACGTCTGGGATGCGAAGACCACCGTGCGCCGCAGCCAGCGCTATGAACATCTCAACCTGTTCTGGATCGAAGAGCCGCTGCACCCGGATAACTACGCCGGTTACGGCCAGGTGTCTGCCGCCTGCCAGCAGCACATCGCCGCCGGTGAGCAAGAGTGTTCGGTGGTTGGCTTCCAGCGCCTGATTGATGAAGGCGGTATCGACATCGTGCAGATCGATCTGACACGCACCGGCTTTACCCAGGCGATGGAGATCGCCAGCTACGCGCACAGCCGTGGCCGCAAAGTGTGTAACCATAACTTCACCACCGATATCAACACCGCCGCCTCGCTGCATTTCCTGTGTGCGATTGAGAACGCGCTGGTGATGGAGTATTGCGTGGAGCCAGGTGAGATCAGTCGCTCGCTGGCGAAAAACCCGGTGCGCATCGCCGACGGTTACGCCTGGTTGCCGAGCGAGCCAGGTCTGGGCGTTGAGCCGAACGAAGCGGTGATCGAGAAGTTCCTCGTCCGCGATTAAGTCACCGCCAGGCAAACACCGGATGCGTGATTAATCCATTGTTCAGCACACACTAGGTTGCGGCGCGATTTATCGCCTGAGGCTCATCCGTTTTATTCGCCAAAGCGGCCACGGTTAAACGTGGTCGCTTTATTCGTTTGGGTGAGAATGCCTGCGTGCAGGCCAGAGCACCACGGCTATTGCCGGGCTGATCTCACGCTGCGACCAGGCAGTGTCACCCGTAACAGAGTGATCCGAATTTCAGTCCCAAAGGTTGTTGACGCATCACGCTGTGACTACCCTTCTTCGCACGGACGTATTGCCGACGAGGAAGCCATGTCGCAAAAAATACACTGGATCGACAACTTACGTGCGGTTGCCTGCTTGATGGTGATCGTCATTCACACCACCACCTGGTATATCACCGGCCCGATGGCCGTCACAGGTATTAGCTGGGATGTGGCGAATCTGCTCAACTCCGCATCGCGCGTCTGTGTGCCGTTGTTCTTTATGATTTCGGGCTATCTATTCTTTGGCGAACGCAGCGCGCAAGGGCGCCATCTGCTGCGCATCGTGCTGTGTTTACTGTTCTACAGCGCGGTGGCGCTGGCCTACATCACCTGGCTGACGCCGATCAGCGAAGGCCGTTCGCTGCTGAAGCTGCTGCAAAAACCGGTGTTCTATCACCTGTGGTTTTTCTTCGCCATTATCGGCATCTACCTGCTGTCGCCATTGATTCAGGTGAAAAGCGTGCAGCCGCGTTACGTCGCATTGCTGGTCGTGGTGCTGGCGGTGCTGGCCAATCCCAACACCGTGAGCCAGTCGCTGGGGCCGTTTCATTGGTTGCCGGTGAATCTTTACGTCAGCGGCGACAGCATTTACTACCTGCTGTACGCGCTGCTGGGGCGGGCGATTGGCTGCATGGACACCGATAAGCGCGGCATCAGCTGGCTGGCGGGATTGGGCTTTATCGCCTGCTGGATTGGCATTACGCTCGGCACCAAACAGATGCTAAAAATCAACGGCGCATTCAACGATACCTGGTATCTCTACTGCGGCCCGCTGGTGTTTATCGCTGCTATCAGCTTGCTGGTGCTGTTCAAGAATGTGCTGAACAGCCGCACACTGCCGATGCTGGCGACGATTTCGCGCTATTCACTGCCGATATATGGCTTTCACGCGCTGTTTATCCACTATCTGCGCACCAACCATTACGACGATATGTCACGTCCGTGGCTCGATCTGCCGTGGGTATTTGGCATCACGCTGATCGGCAGTTTGCTGCTAGCGATGCTGCTCAAACGCGTGGATAAACATCATCTGGTGAGTTGATCGTCCCAGCGCTGATGCGCGCGACGCAACTGGCGTGCCGAGGAGAACCCGGCCGCCAGAGCAGCTTTCTCCGCCGCTTCGCCCTGCTGCTGGCGCTGGCGCGCAATCACCAAACGCAGCTGTTCATGGTATTCGCGCACGCTGATGCCGAGATGCTGGCGGAACAGGCGCGTGAGATGACGCTCGCTGACATGCGCGCGCTCGGCCAGCGCGGTCAGTGACCAGTCATGCTCGGGATGGGCGATCATCACGTCCTGCGCCCGGTGAATCGCCGGATGCAGGTGATTGCGATAGCGCAGCCACGGCGAGAGCTGCGGATCGTCACCCGAACGCCGGAACCACACCACCATTTCCCGCGCTACCTTTAACGCCTGCGGCGCGCCACACAGTCGGTTGATCAGATGCAGCGCCAGATCGATGCCCGCCGTGATACCCGCGCTGGTCCAGATGCCATGATCTTCCACGAACACGCGGTTATCCTTCACTAACGCAGCCGGTGCGGCGGCTTTCAGGCGCGGTAACACATCGTGATGGGTAGTGCACTGCACGCCATTCAACAATCCAGCCTGCGCCGAGAGCAGTGCACCGGAACAGATGCAGACTAATGTGATGCGTTTAGACTGGATAGCGGACTGCTGCGAGCGGAGCCAGTCGCGCGCGGCGGCGGCAGGTGCCGTATCGAACCAGACTTTGGAGTCATACACGCCGGGCACCACCAGCAGGCTGTTATCGGGTAGCTGCTCGGGAAGTGGCGCAATATCCGCGATCGTCATGCTGGTGGAGCAGCGCACGCTGGCTTGCGGGCCAATATAGTGCAGAGCAAAAAAGCCATCCGCCAGTTGCAGCGTTTCCGCCGGACCAGTGAGATCGAGCGCCATCACGCCAGGAAGAACCAGAAAATAGACGGGCTGCGGCATTAAAGGCTCCAGGGTAGGTGATGTGTTTTTCCCTCAGCCTCTGCGTGGCAGAGAACTGTTCGAGGGTTAACGTAACATTGCTGCTGCCTCAGCCTCTCTGGATGTCTTTCCCTCCGGTAAAGGGAGCGTGCTAAGGACAATTCAGGCCATAAGGAACTAACCTGATTTGCCCATCATAGCGGAATAAATATAAAAACCACGACCCAATCCGGCCATCACTTAACCGAATCAGGACATCAGCGGTTTGAGATGCTGATACAACTGCGCAAACTTCTCACGCTGCGGCTGATAAGCCTGATGATGAGCCGCATCGGGCTGATGCCGCTGCACCAACTCTGGTGCGGGCCACTCGCTCTGCGGATCAATCGCCCATTGCGCCAGACGTGCAGCACCAAGAGCTGGCCCTACCTCACCGCCGTGGCAATAATCCAGCGTTAATCCACTGATATCCGCCAGCATTTGCCGCCAGTACGCACTGCGCGCGCCGCCGCCGATCAGCATCACGGTTTGCGGCTGCACGCCGCATTCATGCACCGCGTCCATGCCTTCTGCCAGCGCAAAGCCCACGCCTTCCAGCACCGCACGCGCCAGTTCAGGACGTCCATGCTGATGGGTTAAACCAAAAAATACGCCCTGCGCCTGCGGATTGTTGTGCGGGGTGCGCTCACCGGACAGATATGGCAAAAATAAAATCGGCGCGGCTTCACCGCTGGCTTTTTCCGCTTCCGCCAGCAGCTCAGGCGCGTCTTTACAGCCGGTTAATGTGGCTGCCCAGTCAAGGCAGGATGCGGCACTCAGCATCACCGACATCAAATGCCAGCGATTGGGCAGCGCATGGCAAAAACTGTGTACCGCTTGCTGCGGGTTGCTGAGATAGCCGTCGCTGACCAGGAAGTAAACGCCAGAAGTGCCGAGCGACAGCATGCCCTGACCCAGCGCCACCATGCCGACACCCACCGCGCCCGCCGCGTTATCTCCGCCGCCTGCCACGATCGGCACGGTGTTCATCTTCCAGCGTGCGGCAACGTCAGGCGATAAGGTTCCAGTGATCTGGTTGCCTTCATAAAGCGCAGGCATCTGGCTGCGGTTTAGATCGCAGGCGCTGAGCAGGGCATCACTCCAGTCACGCTGTGCCACATCCAGCCACATCGTGCCGGCTGCATCGGACATGTCGCTGGCGAAGTCACCGCTCATCCGCCAGCGCAGGTAATCTTTGGGCAGCAGAACTTTCGCCACTCGTTTAAACACACCGGGTTCGTGCTGCTGCACCCATAACAATTTGGGTGCAGTGAAACCGGGCATCATCAGGTTGCCGGTGATCTGGCGCGAATCGGGCACGCGCTGCTCCAGTTCCCGACACTGCTCACTGCTGCGCCCGTCGTTCCACAGAATCGCCGGACGCAGTATCTGGTGCTCAGCGTCCAATAGCGTGGCGCCGTGCATCTGACCGCTCAGACCAATGGCCTTCACGCCGCTGAGATCGTGCTGCTGCGCCAGCGCCTGCATCGCCTTGTCCGTGGCACTCCACCAGCTTTCGGGATCCTGCTCACTCCACAACGGCTGTGGACGCGATACCTGCAATGGCGCGCTCTCCACCGCGACAACCAGCCCTTGCGCATCCAGCAACACCACTTTGACGCCAGAGGTGCCTAAATCGATCCCGATAAACATGTTCAGCTCCTGATGCAGTTAGAAATCATAAAGGTAGTGATTCACCAGGTTTTCCAGCTGCTCCTGGCGTCCGCTGCGGTGGTGCGGATTCAATTGTTGCTGCTGAGCATGCGTGGCCAGTGACGCCAGAGAAAACTCGCCTTTCAAAATTTGCTGGCCGAACTCACCATTCCAGCCGCTGTAGCGCTGCGCCACGCGTTTATCCAGCTCGCCATCCTGCACCATGCGCGCGGCCACTTTTAGCGCCAGCGCCATGGTGTCCATGGCTCCAATATGGCCGTAGAACAGGTCATATTTATCGGTGCTTTGACGGCGCACTTTGGCATCAAAGTTTAAGCCGCCGGTGGAAAATCCGCCCGCTTTGATGATCTCGTACATCACCAGCGCATTCTCTTCCACGCTGACAGGGAACTGGTCGGTATCCCAGCCACACTGCACGTCACCGCGGTTGGCATCCACCGATCCAAAAATTCCCAGTGCGATGGCCGTTGCGATTTCATGATGGAACGAGTGGCCAGCCAGCGTGGCGTGGTTAGCTTCAACGTTAACTTTGATCTCTTTTTCTAACCCGAACTGTTTCAGGAAGCCGTACACGGTCGCCACATCGTAGTCATATTGATGTTTGGTCGGCTCCTGCGGTTTTGGCTCAATCAGCAGCATGCCCTGGAAACCAATTTTGTGTTTGTGCTCGACCACCATCTGCATAAAGCGGCCAATCTGCTCCCGCTCCTGGCGCAGATCGGTATTCAGCAGGGTTTCATAGCCTTCTCGTCCGCCCCACAGCACGTAGTTCTCACCGCCCAGCGTCTGTGTGGCCTGCATCGCGCTGCACACCTGTGTCGCGGCCCAGGCAAAGATTTCCGGATCGGGGCTGGTGGCGGCACCGGCACCGTAACGAGGATGGGTAAAGCAGTTCGCCGTGCCCCACAACAGCTTCACACCGGTTTCCTGCTGTTTTTCCAATAGCTTGTCGGTCATGGCGGCAAAATTTTCACGATAGCTGTGCAGAGAATCGCCTTCAGGTGAGACATCAACATCATGGAAGCAGTAATACGGCACATTCAGTTTGTGGAAGAACTCAAAGGCCACGTCCGCCTTCTGTTTCGCCAGCTGCAGGGCATCGCCATTTTTTTGCCACGGACGATCAAAAGCGCCGACACCAAACATATCCGCGCCGTTCCAGCAGAAGGTATGCCAGTAACACGCGGCAAAGCGCAGATGCTGCGCCATGGTTTTATCGAGGATCACTTCGTCGGGATTGTAGTGACGAAACGCCAGTGGGTTGGTGGATTTGGCCCCTTCATAACGAACGCGATCGAGCTGGTCGAAATAAGCGTGCATGGTTTGCTCCTTAGCATCAGACCCGAATGGTCAGCAGTGAATCATTATTTTGCTAAGGGGTTGGCATTAAGCTCAATTACGATATTTCACACTCAAATTAAGATAATTATTAATTGTGCGCACGCTCGCAAAAAACAGAAAATTCAGACCCCGATCATAAAACAGAAAATAAACAAAAAAACGTAATAGCAGGATAAAAATCAGTAATTGATGTTGCCTGAAACTCAGGGCAACAATTCATCCGCCTGGTTCATAGCCTTACAACGACAATAGCCTCAACCTACAGGATGACCATGATGAAAATGAAACACACGCTGTTAGCCGTCTGCGCTGCGCTGGCCCTGTTTAGCCATGCCGGTGTGGCGAAAGAAGTGAAAATCGGTATGGCGATCGATGATTTACGCCTGGAGCGTTGGCAGAAAGATCGCGACATTTTTGTTAAACAGGCCGAATCGCTGGGTGCCACGGTTTTTGTCCAGTCAGCCAATGGCAATGAAGAAACTCAGATGTCGCAGATTGAAAATATGATTAACCGTGGGGTTGATGTGCTGGTGATCATTCCTTACAACGGCCAGGTATTAAGTAATGTGGTGGCAGAAGCCAAGCGCGAAGGCATTAAAGTGCTGGCGTATGACCGCATGATAAATAACGCCGATATCGATTTTTATATTTCCTTCGATAATGAAAAAGTTGGCGAATTACAGGCTGAAAGTATTGTAAAACAGGTGCCCAAGGGTAATTACTTTATGATGGGCGGCTCGCCAGTGGATAATAACGCGCGCCTGTTCCGTGCCGGACAAATGAAGGTGTTAAAACCCTATATTGATAATGGCAGCATCAAGGTGGTTGGCGATCAGTGGGTGGACGCTTGGCTACCCGAGAACGCGCTGAAAATCATGGAAAATGCGCTGACCGCCAACGGCAACCACATCGATGCGGTCGTCGCCTCCAATGACGCCACGGCAGGCGGGGCCATTCAGGCGCTGAGTGCGCAAGGTCTGGCAGGTAAGGTAGCAATTTCGGGTCAGGATGCCGACCTGGCCGCCATCAAACGCATCATGAATGGCACACAAACCATGACGGTGTATAAGCCGATTACCGAACTCGCCACTGAAGCCGCCAAAATTGCCGTGGAACTCGGCGATGACAAAAAGCCCAGCAGCAATAGCACGCTCAATAACGGCTTGAAAGAGGTGCCGTCGCGCCTGCTGACACCGATTCAGGTGAATAAGGACAATATCGAAAGCACCGTGGTGAAAGACGGTTTCCACAAACAGAGCGATCTCTAAGCGCCTGCGGCGAGGGAGAAACAGCGATGCTGCTGGAAATGAACCACATCACCAAGCGCTTCGGCGCGGTGAAAGCGCTGGATGACATCAGCTTGCGGCTTGAGGCGGGCGAAGTGATGTCACTGTGCGGCGAAAATGGCTCTGGCAAATCGACGCTGATGAAAATCCTGTGCGGACTCTATCCGCACGGCGATTTTGACGGTGAGATTCACTTTGCCGGCGATCCGATTCAAGCCCAGACCATCCGTGATACCGAACGCAAAGGCATTGTTATCATTCATCAGGAGCTGGCATTGGTGCGCCAGCTTACGTTGATGGAGAACATTTTTCTGGGTGCCGAGTTAGGCCGCTTTGGCATGGTGGATGATGAAACCATGACGCTGCGCTGCCAGCAGTTATTGGCGCGGGTGAAGCTGGATGTCTCGCCTGATACCAAAGTAGGTGAACTAGGGCTTGGCCAGCAGCAACTGGTGGAAATCGCCCGCGCGCTCAACAAGCAGGTGCGATTGCTGATTCTCGATGAACCGACCTCCTCGCTCACCGAGCAGGAGACCGAGGTGTTGCTGAGCATCATTAACAATCTGCGCGAGCACGGCATCGCTTGTATCTATATCTCGCACAAGCTTAATGAAGTGAAAGCCATCTCCGACACCATCTGCGTGATTCGCGATGGACAGCATATCGCCACGCGCCCGGCAGCGGGTCTAAGCGAAGATGACATCATCACCATGATGGTGGGCCGTGAGCTGACGGCGCTCTATCCCCATCAGCCGCATGAGATTGGTGAAACGATACTGGAAGTGAAGAATCTCACTGCCTGGCATCCAGTCAATCGCCATGTGCGCCGGGTGAATAACGTCTCGTTCAGTTTGAAGCGTGGTGAGATTCTTGGCATTGCCGGGCTGGTGGGAGCCGGTCGCACAGAGACAGTTCAGTGTCTATTTGGCGTCTGGCCGGGTCGCTGGCAGGGCGAGATTTCGATAAACGGCAGGCCAGCGAAGATCGATGACTGCCGCGCAGCCATTGCACACGGCATTGCCATGGTACCGGAAGATCGTAAAAAAGACGGAATCGTGCCGCTGATGGCGGTGGGCAAAAACATCACGCTGGCGGCGCTGGATCAGTTCAGCCACCGCCTTTCCACTGTGGATGAAGCCGCCGAACAGCAGGCGATCAACGATGCAATACGCCGTCTGCGCGTCAAAACTTCCTCGCCCGAGCTGGCGATTGGACGGCTCAGCGGTGGCAATCAGCAAAAAGCCATTCTCGCCAAGTGTCTGCTGCTCAACCCCAAAATCCTGATTCTGGATGAGCCTACGCGCGGCATTGATGTCGGCGCGCGTCAGGAGATTTACCTGCTGATTAACGCGCTGGTGCAACAGGGTATCGCGGTGATTGTGATTTCGTCCGAGCTGCCCGAAGTACTGGGCCTGAGCGATCGCGTTTTGGTGATGCATGAAGGGCAAATCAAGGCCGATCTGATTAACAACCATCTGACTCAGGAGCAGGTGATGGAAGCCGCTCTGCGGAGTGAACATTATGCTTAAGACTGAGAGTACGCAAAGCCTGCCGAGCACACCTGGCAAGCCCGCACCGGGAAAATTCCCGCGATTAAATCTGCAAGTCTTCGTGATGCTAGGTGCGATTGTGCTGATCGCGCTGTTCTTCACCTGGACTACCGACGGCGCCTGGCTGAGCCCGCGCAACGTCTCGAACTTGCTGCGCCAGACGGCAATAACCGGCATTCTGGCAGTCGGCATGGTGTTTGTGATCATCTCCGCCGAGATCGATTTGTCCGTGGGTTCGATGATGGGGTTGCTCGGCGGTGCGGCAGCCATCTTTGATGTCTGGCTTGGATGGCCACTGCCACTCACCATAGTAGTCACGCTGGTCATGGGCCTGTTGCTCGGCACCTGGAACGGTTGGTGGGTGGCGTATCGCAAAGTGCCTTCATTCATCGTCACGTTGGCGGGCATGCTGGCATTTCGCGGCATCCTGGTGGGGATTACCGATGGCACCACCGTCGCCCCAACCAGCCCGGCGATGTCGCAGATTGGGCAAAGCTATCTGCCTGGCGGCGTGGGCTTCGGATTTGGTTTTGTTGGGTTAGCGCTATTTATTCTTTGGCAATGGCGCTTACGTTTGCGTCGTCAGCAGTTGGGACTGGCCCAACCGGCGGCAACAGGTGCGGTAGCGCGTCAGGCGATTACCGCCGTGCTGGTGCTGGGCGCGATCTGGCTGCTGAATGATTATCGTGGCGTACCTACCCCGGTGTTGCTGCTCGCACTGCTGTTGCTGGTAGGCATGTTTATGGCGACACGTACCGCCTTTGGTCGCCGGATTTACGCGATTGGCGGCAACATCGATGCCGCACGGCTTTCCGGGATTAACGTGGCCCGCACTAAGCTGGCCGTGTTCGCCATCAACGGTGTGATGGTGGCGATTGCCGGGCTGATCCTTAGCTCGCGTCTCGGTGCCGGTTCGCCTTCTGCCGGGAATATCGCTGAGCTGGATGCGATTGCAGCCTGCGTGATTGGCGGCACCAGCCTCGCGGGCGGTGTGGGATCAGTAGCCGGTGCAGTGATGGGCGCTTTTATTATGGCTTCGCTGGATAACGGCATGAGCATGATGGATGTGCCGACCTTCTGGCAGTACATCGTGAAAGGCGCCATCTTACTGCTGGCGGTGTGGATGGATACCGCCACGCGTCGCCGGGTGTAATCGCGTGGGCGATCACACTGTGGCGCAAACCATTTCTGCTCTCCTTGCCGCCGTGCTATGCAATGCGCTGAGGGTTTAAAGGGATGCGCCACCATGCATGAGAAACGTTACCGCATTACGTTACTGTTCAACGCCAACAAGGTGTATGACCGCCAGGTGGTTGAGGGCGTTGGCGAGTATTTGCAGGCTTCGCAAAGCGACTGGGATATTTTCATTGAGGAGGATTTTCGCTGCCGCATTGAAAATATTCGTGAATGGCTGGGCGATGGTGTGATTGCCGACTACGACGACAGCTCGATCGAAACCTTGCTGGCCAATGTGGCGGTGCCGATTGTCGGCGTAGGCGGCTCTTATCATCAGCCGCAAGACTATCCGCCGGTACATTACATCGCCACCGACAACGCCGCGCTGGTAGAGAGTGCCTTCCTGCATCTGAAAGAGAAAGGCATCAACCGCTTCGCGCTTTATGGTTTACCGGCGTCCAGCGGCAAACGCTGGTCGCAGGAGCGAGAGCAGGCGTTTCGCCAGTTAGTGATGCGTGAACGTTATCAGGGCGTGGTGTATCAGGGCATGGAAACCGCCCCGGAAAACTGGCAGCACGCGCAGAACCGCCTCGCCGACTGGCTGCAAACATTGCCGCCGCAAACCGGCATTATCGCCGTCACCGATGCGCGTGCGCGCCATCTGCTGCAGGCTTGCGAGCATTTGAAAATTCCGGTGCCGGAGAAGTTGACGGTGATCGGTATCGATAATGAAGAGCTGACACGCTATCTCTCCCGCGTGGCGCTCTCGTCTGTGGCACAAGGCACGCGCCAGATGGGCTATCAAGCCGCGAAGCTGCTGCATCGTTTGTTGAACAAGCAATCCTTACCGCTGCAGCGCATTCTGGTGCCGCCCGTAAAAGTGATTGCCCGCCGCTCCACTGATTTCCGCTCGCTGAACGACCCCGCAGTGATTCAGGCCATGCACTACATTCGTTTCAATGCCTGTAAAGGGATTAAGGTGGAACAG
Organism: Pantoea folii; assembly: GCF_056678875.1. Classification (NCBI taxonomy): domain Bacteria; kingdom Pseudomonadati; phylum Pseudomonadota; class Gammaproteobacteria; order Enterobacterales; family Erwiniaceae; genus Pantoea; species Pantoea folii. Next base: position 133,303 of record NZ_JBWXON010000007.1, read on the forward strand.
GTGCTGGATGCGATCGGCATGTCACGATCCAATTTGGAAAAGCGTTTTCGGGATGAGACCGGCGATACCATTCACGCCATGATTCACCGTGAAAAGCTGGAGAAAGCGCGCGAGCTGTTGGCTTCTTCGTCGCTAAACATCAATGAGATTTCGCAGATGTGTGGCTATCCGTCGCTGCAGTATTTCTATTCGGTGTTTAAGAAGAGCTACGCCAGCACACCCAAGGAGTATCGCCAACTTCACGGCGAGAACGTGCTGTAGCGCACGGGTAAGATCAAGATTTCGCACTGGGTTGCCGCTATAATTGCGCGGCATCTTCAAAGGAAGATCGTCGTCTCCGGTGAGGCGGCCGGATTTCAAATCCGGTTGGGGCCGCCAGCGGTCCCGGGCAGGTTCGACTCCTGTGATCTTCCGCCACCTTCATTTTACTGTCACTTATTTCTAAATGATTGGCTTAGGCAACCTGTAAGTCATGATTACAAGTTAGAAAATTTCAGCCTGAGGATGTAGAGCAAGGTTGGCACTTTACTTCTGCACTATTCTCCACCACTTGTTCCAATCTCTTTACCTCGCCTGCACAATGCAGTTATTCGGTAAAACCGAACAACTGAGCTCTGTTTAAAAATCAGCTTGTTCATGATTCTATACTGTCTTTCACGCTGGCTATTGCGGAATCACCCATGCTCATCCATCCCACCGACAACCTCACCTTCTCTGGCGATCCGCGTGCGGATGAGCTGCGCAAAAAACTGCTGCAACCCAATGCACCCAAAGTGATTGCGGCGTCATTATCGAAACAGCTTGATCGAGAAAGCCGCACCCACAGACATGCCGCCGGACAGCTTTACTGTCTGAAGCAAGGGATGATGACGGTCAACACGCCCTCGGGTATCTTCGCCAATCCGCCGCGCCTGGTGGGGTGGATTCCGCCACACTTCGAACACGCGATTATCGGGCCAGGTCGCGTGCTCGGCTGGACGGTGTTGGTGGATGAAGCGCTGACGGCACCGCTGCCAAAACATCCGGTGCTACTCTCTTGCCCTTCGGTGCTGGAACCGCTGGCTGAGCGGCTGGCAAGTTTGTCGCCGGATAGCTGGGGCAGCGATCGTTACAACCGATTATGCGATGTGTTTCTTGATGAGCTGTATGAGTCCACCGAGCATGCGCTGACGCTGCCACTCCCCGAAGAGCCACGCCTGCGGCAGATCGCGCGCCTGCTGATGGACAATCCGGCGGACACCCGCACCGGCCCCGAACTGGCACAGTGGGCGGGATTGAGTCCACGTAGCCTGAGCCGTCATTGGGCCAGTGCGGTGGGCATGAGCCTCTCGCGCTATCGCCAGGTGTCGCGGCTATTGAAATCACTGGAAGGGTTGGCCGACGGCAAAAGTGTGCAGCAGGTAGCGTGGCAGGTCGGTTTTGATAGCGTGAGCAGTTACATCAGCGCCTTCCGCAGCGCCTTTGGTTCCACGCCCGGCAAATACTTTACGCCGCCTGACGCGTCTGCGGTTGCAGTATCAGAAGACTCGTAGGCCCATCGATCGCTGGCAGGCTGTGATGATATTTGCGACGAAACGCGCCGGGCGGCAGATCGTACATGCGGCGGAAGGTGCGGCACCATGTCTGCTGCGACTCAAAGCCATACTTAATCGCAATCTCCATCAACGGCATATGACCGTTCATCAGCGCAATCGCCGATGCCGTGAGTTTACGCTCGCGAATATAGCTGCCCAGCGCGATACCAGTATGGTGGCGGAACATGCGTTGCAGATGCCACTGCGAATAGCCCGCACGACGCGCGACCGTCTCCAGCGTCAGTCGCTGTTCAATATTGTCTTCGATCCAGAGCATCAGTTGATGCATACAAGCTGCCTGAATATCCATCTTTCCTCCTGATGGCGGATTAAAAAGTCAGCAGCATTATAAAAAAGCCTCAGATGGCTATGTTTAGCGTTAAAGCCAATAAATAACGATATCTCGCCAAACTTTAATGGCTGTCGTTCTGACCCGACGCTTGCAGCTTACACTATCATGTAATATTGTAAGTTACATGACAAATGCCTGACAGGAGAATGTATGAATACTTGGATGACTTCAGACGTGGGAACTTGTGTCGCGATAGCTCTGGCAGCGGCCAGTATCGCGATGACCCTCACGCAAACCGAGTTGTTTGCTGGCTTACGCGCGTGGACCGCCAAAAAGCACGCGCTGCTCGGCCATCTGTTCCACTGCTTTTACTGCATGAGCCACTGGACGGTGCTCTTGGGCATGGTGATTTATCGCCCTGCGCTATTGCACAGCGATATGGCACTCGTTGATTGGGTGATGACAGCGTTCATTACCTTAACCCTGACCACCTTTATCAACGGGTTGATGTTCAAAGTGTTCCAGGCAGCGGTCACCACGCATGTGATGAAGCACAATGCGCAGATCACTTTGCAGAAGCAGGATTGAGGTTATTCACTGCACAGCGGATGGGGCTCAGATTCCAGCCCCAGTTTTGCCATTTTCTTGAGGTAATCATCGGCAATATCAGCCACGGTGATGTGGCTAAAGCGTTGAAGCAGCAGCACTTCCGCTTCATGGAGCGCCTGATCCAGACGCTCATCGACGGCATGTTCCACCAGGCAAGGTGACGGATCGGCGGCGGGCCCGATACTGAACAGAGCAGGCGATCCAATCGCCTGATACACATCCAGCAGCGTAATCGCGCTGAGTTCCACCCGCAGCTCCCAACCGCCGCCGTGCCCCTTCTCCGAGACCACATAGCCTTTTTCGCGCAGGCCAGACATCATGCGGCGTACCACCACCGGATTGGTGCCCAACATCTTCGCCATCGCTTCCGAAGTGGCGCGTTTAACGTGCCGATCAAGATGAATTAAGGCGTGCAGTGAGCGGGACATTCGGTTGTCGCGGGGCATGGATCATTCCTCTAAAGTTCACGACACTGTAGCAAAGCCGCCCGATAGCAACAATTTATCCGGTCGTCTAGATAGTCGCTCCCATCGAGAGTCGATAATGCAGATTGACCTGTTCAATAGTCGGCTGCTGGTTAATCTTCTTCAGCACAATCTCGGTGGCGACTTTACCCATCTCAAAACGTGGCGTGATCACGCTGGCTAAACGCGGCGTGGTGGCCTGGCCAATCTCCAGCCCGTGAAAACCGGCAATCGCCATCGTCTGCGGCACGGCAATTCCGGCTGCCTGACACTCCTGCAATACGCCGACAGCTAAATCATCATTGGTGCAGAGAATCGCGTCCATTTCCGGATAGAGCTGGCGTGCCAGCGTCATCATGCCCGTACCAATCGATACTGAAGAGACCTTATTCGGCACGATACGCCCCGCCGGAAAGCCCACCGCTTCCACCGCATCACGATACCCGGCATAGCGCTGCTCATCGCGGCGATCGGACATTGAACCAAAGTAGATCACGCGCTGTTTGCCGCTGGCCAGCAGCATCGAGGTCATATCGTAACCGGCGCGATAGTTGTCAAAGCCGACGTTAATCCGCCCGCTGGCTTCCGTCAGCCCCATCACTTCTGCCACCGGAATATTAGCGGCATTGAGGTATTTCTCGGCGCGCACCGTGTGCACTGATTCCGTGAGGATCAGCCCTTTGATGTTGAACGCCAGCACGGTGGCGATCTGCTCCTCTTCACGCTGGGCGTTGTAGTCGTAATTGACCACCAGCGTCTGATAGCCGTGCGCACTGGTGACCGACTCAATGCCCGCCAGCAGATCGGCAAAGATTTGGTTGTTAAACGAAGGAACCAGCACGCCAATACGCGGCTGACTCTGTTTGGTTGCGGTGGTGTTGTCGCTATCGGGGACGTAGCCGATTTCAGCAATGACGCTGGCGATTTTCTCCGCCGTTTCCGTTTTAACCTTTTCCGGGGTACGTAAATAACGGCTTACCGTCATTTTGGTGACGCCCGCCAGGGTAGCAATATCGTCCAGAGTGATGCGCTGCGTTTTCATTGCGACGTCCGCAAAGATGGCCTGTCAATCAACGTATTATGCCCGTTGCCCGGCAAAAAATGAAACGCACGCGTAACCTCATTCAGGGAGAGAAATCATGGCTGTTAAGCAGAATAAAAATTTCACACCGTTGCAAGAAAAAACAAGATTAATCATGTCCTGTCAATCTTACCTGATAAAAAACCTATCATTTCAGCGAAATATGGCCCTGCCGTGAATATTGCCATCAGCAATTTTCGCAACGTCCTTCACACTTTCTGGAAAAAATGATCCAAAAACCATCATTTAGAACATATATTCCAATATGATGACCTTGAGTGAAAAACGCTGAACATCGATAACCTACACCACTCCTCTTTCTGAACACGTAACGTTCAGGCCGTAGAGACAAGGGGCTATAACAATGGATACCAGGCAAAAACGCTACAACATGAAGTACGTCATACTCTGCTGTACCGTCGCGGCATTTGGCGGACTGCTAATGGGCTATGACTCTTCAATTATCTCCGGTGCAATCGAACCTTTAAGTGAATATTTCCAGTTAACCCCCGCAGAAACCGGCTGGGCCGTTTCCAACATTCTGCTGGGTAGCTTAGTGGGCTGCTTTATTGCCCCGCGACTGAGCGACAAACTCGGACGCAAAAAATCGCTCGCCATTACCGCGTTGCTGTTCACCGTTTCGGTGATCGGCACCGCCATCGCCCACAACTTCACGGTGTTTGTGCTGTTCCGCATCATTGGTGGGCTGGCGATTGGCCTCGCCTCGGTGATTTCGCCGATTTACCTCGCGGAACTGTCGCCCTCGAAATTTCGCGGCCGTACCACTGCACTCTATGCGGTATGCTGTGTCGGTGGACAATCGGTGGTGTTGCTGACCAACTACTTCATCACCAAATCGACGCTGCCCGAGGTGATGATCAACATGGGCTGGCGTTATATTCTGGCTACTGCACTGGTGCCTTGTGCACTGTTCATCTTTTTCATCGCCTTTATCCCGGAATCTCCGCGCTGGAATGTGCTCAAGGGCAAATACGATGAAGCGCTGGATACGCTGACCAAAATTTCCAACCGCGAGCATGCCGAGAGCGTGTTCAATGAAATCAAACACTCGTTCTCAGACAAAACCGCACACCAACATAAATCGCGCCTGCGCCTGGATAAAACCACCATTCCGCTGTTGATCATCGGTATCGGTCTGGCGGTCGGTAACCAGATCAGCGGCATTAACGTCATTCAGTACTTCGGTCCGACATTGCTGAAGAACGTGGCGGGCAGCACCGATTCGGCGTTGCTGCAGACCTTCTGGCTGTCGATTTGTCAGTTTATTGGCGTGCTGGCGGGCATGATGGTGATTGATAAAATTGGCCGCCGTAAGCTGCTGCTGCTGGGGGCCATCACCTCCTGCATCTGCCTCGCTTACTCGTTCATCGCGTTCTATTATCACCTGCCGGGTATGCTGGCGGTGGTGGGTCTGTTTGCCTATATGATTTTCTTTGGCATGACCTGGGGCCAGATTGTCTGGACCGTGCTGGGCGAAATCTTCCCTACCGAAATTCGTTCGATCTGCGTCGGGATTTCCATCTGTGCCATGTCGCTGGCGAACTTTGTGATCAGCAGTACTTTCCCGATCATGAACAGCAGCCCGATGCTGCTGGATCTGTTCCACGGTGGTTTCCCTCTGCTGCTGTTCGCGATTTTCTCTCTGGGAATGTACTTCTTTACCTTCCGCTACCTTCCAGAAACCGCGGGCGTGTCGCTGGAGAAAATTCATGGGCTGGTGCTGGAGAAGTTTAACGTCGAAGCGGATTTGCCACAGAGCACCTCAACGACCAAACCCAGCGAGTCATTTGATATTCCACGGCATTAATGTGATGAAGCGCGCCTAAGAGATGGCGCGCTCATATTGCTCAATCACCGCCAGCGCCAAACCGTTGGCAGGATCAATACGCTGCGGCAGGAAATGCAGCTGCGTGTGGGAGAAGGTAAAGGCCAGCGTGCTGGCCTGCGCCGTTTCTTCAACCGCCTGGATAAAGGCAGGATGCGTATTCCACGGCCCATCAATAATGATGCTCGCCGGGTTCACCAGCTGCATCACATGGCTCAGGGCGTGGCCCAAATGTTGACCGGTTAACGCCATCACTTCACTCACGATCTGCGGTTCACTGGCGGCATTCTGCCAGCGCAGTCCTGCTTTACGCTGCCCCAACTGCTGTTGAATCGCGGGCTGACTGATCAGCGTTTCCAGGCAGCCTGAACGTCCACAGCTACAACGCAACCCTTTCGGTTGCACCTGCAAATGACCAATCTCCCCGGCGGTCCAGCTGCTGCCGACAAACACTTCGCCCTGTTCCACCAGCGCACCGCCAACCCCTTCACCGATACGCAGATAAAAATGGCTTTGTGCTCTATCCAGATCGAGTTGCTCCACCGAGAGCAGCGCAGCGGCTTTGACGTTATGCATAATGCGCAGCGGCAAACGGCAGGCGCTGACCAGCGGCGTCAAAACATCGACATCCTGCCAGCCAAGATGGGCGGAAAAGTGCACCCGGCCACGCTGTGGATCGATGATGCCGGGAAAACCGACGGCGATGCCCAGCAGTTCAGGATGCGCGGCGTGCAAGGTCTGGCACACTTCCTCCAGCTCACGCAGCAGCTGCTCAGGATCGGCGGTCGCCGTTTGCCAGGTCTGTTCCGCAATCACCTGCGAGAAATAATCACAGACGCGCCAGTGAATGGCGTTGCGCTCCACCATGATGCCGGCGCTTTTTAGCTTTTCCGCGCGTAGCGAAATTTCGATTTTTGGGCGTCCAGCCGCTGCCACGCTCACCGGGCCGAGTTCGTGAATCAGGCCCTGCGCCAGCAAATCATCCACAATCAGGGATACGGTGTTTTTACTCAGCTGCAGCGCCAGCGCGATATCCTGGCGGGAAGTAATACGTGTGCTACGCAGTTGCGTCATCACGCGCTTAAGGTTGTTTAATCGAAGTAATGCGGGGCCTTTACCGGCTGCTTTCATCGCGCGCCCACCTGACTCAATACTCATCACCGCGTACACGGCTGCGATAGCTTTCCCAATCGAAACGCACCCACAAACTGGTGCCGAGACGCATACGATCCATCACGCGCTCACCTAATAAGCCGTTCATTCCCGCCGGGTCCAGATTCGACAACATGCCGGTTGGGCGTTTTGACGATGAGCGACGATCGACAATCTGATTGATGATCACTTTTTCGTAGCGGGATTCGCTCTGCATGCCGATCTCATCGATCACCAGCAGATCCACATGGCTAAGATCCTGCAGCAAGCGCTCTTCGGTGATGTCGCTGCCACCGCTGAAGGTGCCTTTCATGCTCGACATCAAATCGGCCACGGTGACAATCAATACGCTTTTGCCACGCAGAATGAGGTCGTTACCGATGGCGGCGGCCAGATGGTTTTTTCCGGTGCCAGGGCGACCGGAAAACACGAAGCTGGCGATGCTGTTGTCGAACCCGGCGGCATACTCCCGCGCCAGCGCGAGTGCTTTGCGCTGACCATCATTCTCGACACGATAGTTATCAAACGAGCAGTTCATGTGCAGCTCACGGATACCGGAACGCCCCATGATACGCTGCATTTTCATGGCGCGGTTTTCGCGCACGATGGCTTCGGAGCGCAGACGGCCCTGCTCCTGATTCCACGCCAGCAGCTCTTCACCGTTTTTAAATTTCGGCTGCACATCCGCAGGCATAAATTTTTTCAGGCGACTGAAAAGATCGTTCGGCGTTTTCATCACTCACCTCGGAATCCATCGGGAATATCATATTGAGTATTGCTGATCTGGGTGACATCGCGCTTGGGCTGACCGCCATTAGCAGCGCGGTTCATTTGTACGCTGCGCGCCAGTTTCTGCTGCCACTGCACATGATGGAACAGTCGGCCTTCGGCCTGCCAGTAAGCCACAAAGGTAGCCAGTTCGGCTGCAGTGACCGGTTCACTCAGCGCCACACCCCAGATGGCGGCCTGCCGCTGAAAATCGTGATCCGGCTGCCAGCCCGCGTACATGGCAAACTTGCCTACCGGTGTGGCAATCGGTGCCGCATCGGTATGGAACAGGCTGTCATCCAGCGTGACATCATTTGGCTGCTGCACTGCGGCTTCCAGCGCCAGCAACTGTGCCAGACGCTGCGGTGTCAGCGCATAAAAAGCGGGCGCATTGTTGTGCAGCACCGCCAGCACGCCGTTATCGGCCTGCTGCAACACGGCAAGCGGATCCTGGCAAAAGCCATCCAGCCCCACCAGCGTTGAAGATAAGATTTTAACTGACATGAAGAAACCTGACGTTGACCAACCCGGAGCGCCGATAGGTTTAGCGCTAAGTGGTCAGTGTACCTTTTTTAACGCGATGGATCGCGCAGGATTTAGAAGCTGGCGCTGACGCCAAGGCTGTAAATAAACTGCTCACCGCTGACCACCGCCCCGGTTTGCGAGAAGGAGGCGAAAGCCGCCATATTTTGCCCAAACGGCACATTGGCCCCCACGCTGACATCCACCCAGTTGCTTTCATGGCCGATCTCCTCGGGGCGATCGCGCAGCGATGACATATTTTCATCACTCAATTGATGGCTGTAGCTAACCTGTGCCCAGGGTGAAATCCAGTCAAGGGTGGAATCTACGCGCCAGCCCAGTGAGGCAATATGTCCGGCGTGATTGCCATCGACAAATTCACACTTCGGGCAACTCACTCGCGAATCATCCACCGCGAATTGCGCCACCGGACCGGTGCGCAGCGTCGCACTCATCGGCATCTGCCAGCCTGCCGAATAGCGGTTAGCAAAGGGGGCATTTCCCACGCTGGCTTTTTCACTGTGCAGCACCATCGCGCTCTCATCCGGTGAATTAAGCGCGGCATCCATCAGGCTGATGTCACGATCTTCTGTCAACATCAGGTGATGACTGGAAATCTTTTCAGCAAGTATCGCATTGTAATCCGGCACATAATCCGCGCCCGATTCATCCCAGGCGTAAGCCGGCAGCGCCGCAAATAACAGCCACACACTGCCAAAAGCCAGCATGAGATTGTGCTGGCCTGTCCACTCACTTTTCTGCAACATGAAAGACTCCTGACGAGCCAGAAAGGAAACGGGCGTTAAGATTCAGGTTTATTGATTATCGGCACCCATTGATTAACTATTAATCGATTCTGTAATACGTCAAGGGATTAACTGTATTTTCCTCATGCTTAGGGAGAGTAATATGCAACGTTGTGGCTGGGTAACACAGGATCCACTCTATCTGGCGTACCACGATAATGAGTGGGGTGTGCCGCAAACTGATAAGCGGGCCTTATTTGAAATGATCTGCCTTGAGGGACAACAGGCGGGTTTGTCGTGGATCACCGTGCTCAAGAAACGTGAGAACTATCGTCGCGCGTTCCACGAATTTGATCCTCAGGCCGTGGCGTTGATGGATGAGGCAGACATGCTGCGCTTGCTGCAAGACAGCGGATTAATTCGTCATCGCGGCAAGCTGGAGGCGATCATCAATAACGCCAAAGCCATGCTGGCGCTGGAAGCGGAAGGCGTAGACTTTTCACGCTTTATCTGGTCATTCGTCGATAATCAGCCGATTTTGCACCGTTTCGCCGATTACAAGCTGGCACCCACCACCTCCGAGCCTGCGATTGCGCTCTCTAAAGCGTTAAAGAAGCGTGGTTTTAAATTCGTCGGTCCCACAACCTGCCATTCATTTTTACAGGCGTGTGGGCTGATTAACGATCATCAAACCAGCTGCTTCTGCCATCCCGATAATCTTTAACGCAAAACTTTACACTTTAAGACTGACCCTCACGCATTTCCCCATTATTGAACGGCATAATAGTGCCGTTTTGGGGCATTTTCCCCGTGTGACTTTGTGAGGGATTTTCAATGAAAAAGCGTAGTTTGACGCTGGCCTTGTTACTCAGCGGCAGCGTTGTGCTGTCCGGTTGTACCACCAATCCTTATACCGGCGAATCGCAGGCCGGGAAATCCGGCATCGGCGCGGGCTTAGGTGCCGTGCTGGGTGCAGGCGTTGGCGTGTTGTCATCGTCGAAGAAAGATCGCGGCAAAGGCGCGCTGATTGGTGCCGCATCCGGTGCGGCGCTGGGCGGTGGCGTCGGCTATTACATGGATGTGCAGGAAGCGAAGCTGCGCGACAAAATGCGCGGTACTGGCGTCAGCGTGACGCGTCAGGGCGATAACATCGTGCTGAATATGCCGAATAACGTCACCTTTGACTCTAACAGCAGCAACCTGAAACCCGCAGGTGCTAACACCTTAACAGGTGTCGCGATGGTGCTGAAAGAGTATCCTAAAACCGCCGTCAATGTGGTGGGCTTCACCGACAGCACCGGTACGCGCGCGCTGAATATGCGCCTGTCGCAACAGCGTGCGGATAGCGTGGCCAGCGGCCTGATTCTGCAAGGCGTAGCCCAGAACCGTCTGCGCACGCAGGGCATGGGCCCGGATAATCCGGTGGCCAGCAACAGCACCGAAGCGGGTAAAGCACAAAACCGCCGCGTCGAGATCACGCTGAGTCCACTGGGTTAATCCCGCTCGCCGATCTGTTTCTGCAGATCGGCTTTTCCGCACGTTTTTACACCGCAATTGACGCTTTTTGTATCAGATAACGCTCTATAATCGTCAACCAATAGAGCCGTGAAATACTTTATGCTAGCGTGATCAAAATTTGATCAGTGGAAAACGTCATCATGTCGCTCAAAGCCATTGCCGCTGCCCTCGGCCTCTCTGTTACCACCGTGAGTCGTGCGCTAAATGGCTATGACGATGTTGCGGCCGCCACGCGTAAACGTATTGAAGAAGAAGCCACTTCACGCGGCTATCGTCCGAATGATGCCGCGCGCCGTCTGAAGACCGGGCGCGCCAATGCCGTCGGGCTGGTTTTCCCGGTCAGCACCGCCTCTTTGAATGACAGCTATTACAGTGAAATGCTGTTGACGCTGGATCAACGCCTTGCTCAGCATGACATTGATCTGATGATCCTGCCGGATAAACCGCATGATAAGCACCGCACGCTGATGCGCTTGCTGCGCAGTGGCGCGCTGGATGCGTTGATTCTCACCCATACCCAACCGCATGATATCCGTCTGCAGCGTTTGCAGCAGAAAGGCTATCGCTTTCTCACGCTGGGCCGCAGCCAGCTGCCGCAACCTTATGCCTGGTTTGATTACGATAATCATGCAGGCACCTTGCTGGCCGCTGAACACTGCCTGCAACAAGGGCTGACAAGGCTTGCCTATCTTGGCGGCAACGAGCCCTGCACGTATATCCTCGATCGTCGCCACGGCTTTATCGATGCCCTCACACAGCATCAACCACCTATCGCGCCAACGATGCTGGCCGCGCTGCCGGTAACACGTCGTGCCGGTTACCAGCAAACACAGCGCTGGCTGGCGCAGGATATCGCGCCTCAAGCCATCATCACGGATTGTGCGCCGCTGGGTGAAGGCGCGGCCATCGCGTTGCAGCAGGCCGACCGTTTAAGCGGCGCGCGGGCGATCCCACTTTATGTCTATGATGGCTTGCCGCATGACTCCATTATCGATCATCCGGTGAACGCGATTCTGCAACTGTCGCAGCAGCGCATCGGCGAACGCGTGGCCGAAATGGTGCTGCAACTGCTGGAAGGTGCACCGCTTGAGGAGCTCCAGACGCTGTGGCAACCGATGTTGCGCCTCACTTCTGATGCACAATGATTGCGTGCGCGCCGCGCTGTGATAGTCTTCGCCTGATTTTATTATTCAGGTGTACGCGATGAAGACCAGGCCGCCACGAGCCACAATCAGTGACGTTGCCCGCACGGCAAAAACCGGTAAAACCAGCGTTTCCCGCTATCTCAATGGCGAAGTGAATCTGCTCTCGCCCGATCTCAAAGCCCGTATTGAACAGGCGATTGCCGACCTCGATTATCGTCCCAGCCAGATGGCACGCGGCCTGAAGCGTGGCCGCACGCGGCTGATTGGCCTGATTATCGCGGATATTACCAATCCCTATTCCGTGGATGTGCTGAGCGGTATCGAAGCGGCCTGCCGCGCGCAGGGTTTTACGCTGCTGATGTGTAACACCAACAACGAAGTCGATCGCGAGCAGTATTATCTGCAACTGCTGAGCAGTTATCAGGTTGAGGGCATCGTGGTGAACGCGGTCGGGATGCACGAAGAGGTACTGAAGCGCCTGCAGCAGTCGATGCTGCCGATGGTGCTGATCGACCGCAAAATCCCTGACTTCGCCTGTGATGTGGTTGGCCTGAATAACCCCGAAGCCGCGCAAATTGCCACCCAGCATCTGCTGGACAACGGTTACGATGCCCTGCTGTTCCTCAGCGAACCCTTAGGTAGCGTCAACACCCGCCGTGAACGCCTTGGCGCATTCTATGACACCAGCAAAGCCCACGCCGGCGTGATGGCGGAAAACGCCGAAGTCACCCTGCATCAGCCTGAACAGCTGGAGCAGGTGCTGCGGACATTCCAGCAACGCCACAGTGACAAACGCTGCGCGGTGATGGCCGCCAACGGTGCCCTGACCTTACAGGTGGCGCGCGCCTTGCAGCGGCTCGAACAGCGCTGGGGTGAAACCATCGGACTGCTCGGTTTTGATGAGCTGGAGTGGGCCGCACTGGCGGGCGTGGGTATCACCACCCTGAAACAGCCCACCTGGCAAATTGGCTATGCGGCGCTGGAACAGGTAATCTCACGCATTGACGGTAATGAGCAGCCGATCAATGAGCAGGTTTTCCCCGGTGAGCTCATTGTGCGCGGCTCCAGCCAGCCGCTGCGCTAATCCCCTTTTCTCTGGCTCACTTCGTGAGCAGGATCATAATTCCACACTCTCTTCCTTTCATTTGGAACCGGTTCCATTTAGGTTTTTTTAAGACATCGATTTAAAACAATGGGCGGCTCAGACCGCATCCTTCCGAGTTCAATGGAGAGACAACATGGCACATCCGGAAATCATTGTGGTCACCGCCGCCTACGGCACGCACAAAGTCGCTGAGTTAGGTGGTCAAACCGCCCTGCTGCCACTGATCAAAGCCGCTGGCGCGGATGGCGTAGAAATCCGTCGTGAGCTATTCAGCGAGGACGATCTGCTGAGACTGCACTCGCTCAACGAGGCAATTGCTCAACAGCAGCTGAGTGCCAGCTACTCGGTGCCGGAAGCGTTGTGGCTGGAAGATGGCTCGCTCAACCCTCGTCTGGGGCAGTTCCTGCTTGAAGCCGAACAGATTGGCGCTAAGCGTTTGAAAATCGCCCTCGGCCATTTTGTCGATCTCTCCGACGCTGCGCTGGTTGAGGTACTGGCAGCATCGCCAGTAACCGTGGTGGTGGAAAACGATCAAACGCCAGACAGCAAACTGGCCCCGATGCAGACCTTCTTCCATCGTGCCTGCGATGCCGCCCTGCCGCTGGATATGACCTTCGACATGGGCAACTGGCAGTGGACCGGCGAAGACGCCTTGCAGGCAGCGGCGCAACTCAGCCGTTACGTCAGCTACATTCACGTGAAAGCCGCGATGCCACATGGCGAGAGCTTCCGTGCGGTAGCGCTGGACGAAACCGACGGCAGCTGGCGCACATTGCTTAACGCACTGCCTGCTGATGCGCCGCGCGGCATCGAGTTCCCACTCGAAGGCGAAGATCTGCTGGCCGTGACACGCCATTACGTTGAATTGCTGCGTGCGCTGTAAGGAGTCGATGATGAAGCAACTGGATGTGGTCACGATTGGCGAAGCGATGGCGATGTTTATCGCTCAGCAAAGCGGGGATCTCGCCGCCGTAGAGGGCTTCGTCAAACGTATTGCCGGTGCCGAACTGAATGTGGCCATCGGCCTGGCGCGCCTTGGTTTACAGGTCGGTTGGGTCAGCCGCGTCGGCGATGACAGTTTCGGCCGCTTCACGCTGCAACAGCTGGCAAAAGAGAAGGTCGATCATCACTGTGTGACCACCGATACCCGCTATCGCACCGGTTTTCAGCTCAAGTCGCGCGTCGATGACGGTTCCGATCCTGAAGTGGAATATTTCCGCGCCGGCTCCGCCGCCAGCCATCTGTCACCTGACGATTTTAATGCGGATTATTTTGGTGGCGCGCGTCACCTGCACCTGAGCGGTGTGGCGGCGGCGATCTCCGACAGCTCGCTTGAGTTGACCAAACATGCGGCCAAAGAGATGCGTTCGCGCGGCAAAACCATCTCCTTCGATCCGAATTTGCGCCCGGTGTTATGGCGCAGCGAGGAGGAAATGCGTAAGCAGCTGAATCTGCTGGCAGAGTATGCAGACTGGGTGCTGCCGGGTGAGAAAGAAGGGTTCATTCTGACCGGCTATCGTCAGCCTGAAGCCATCGCCGATTTCTATCTGGATAAAGGTGTACGGGCTGTGGTGATCAAAACCGGCTGCGACGGCGCCTGGTATAAAACCGCCGATGGTGAAAAGGGCAATGTCGCACCGATTCTCGTCGATAACGTGGTGGATACCGTAGGCGCGGGCGATGGTTTTGCCGTGGGCTTGATCAGCGCACTGCTGGAAGGCAAATCGCTGCCACAGGCGATTCTGCGCGGTAACAAGATTGGTTCGCTGGCGATTCAGGTCGCCGGCGACAGTGAAGGCCTGCCGACGCGCGCGGCACTGGGCGATTTTTAATCAAGCGGTTGCCTTAATTGGCAACCCTGCAGGTCGGGTACGCATTAACGCGTACCAGGTGAAACAGTCTGTCTCTACACAACCCGATTATTTCGAGGCGCATCCATTGAATGTGCCCGCCTCAAAACAGAGGAGTCACCCATGAAAACGCAGACAATCGCGCCAAAACGCTGGTGGTTTATCATGCCCATCGTGTTTATCACCTACAGTCTGGCGTATCTGGACCGGGCGAACTTTAGCTTCGCCTCTGCCGCAGGGATTAATGACGATCTCGGCATCACCAAAGGCATGTCATCGCTGTTGGGTGCCCTGTTCTTCCTTGGCTATTTCTTCTTCCAGATCCCCGGCGCGGTGTATGCCGAACGCCGCAGCGTGAAGAAGCTGATTTTCTGGTGCCTGATTCTGTGGGGCGGCTGTGCCTCATTAACCGGCGTGGTAAGCAACATTCCGATGCTGGCAGCGATTCGTTTCGTGCTCGGCGTGGTGGAAGCGGCGGTGATGCCGGCGATGCTGATTTACATCAGTAACTGGTTCACTAAGTCGGAACGTTCGCGCGCCAATACTTTCCTGATCCTCGGCAATCCGGTCACTGTGCTGTGGATGTCGGTGGTGTCCGGCTATCTGATTAATGCTTTCGGCTGGCGTGAAATGTTTATCTTCGAAGGCATCCCGGCGGTGATCTGGGCCGTGGCCTGGTGGTTCCTGGTGCAGGACAAGCCAGCACAAGCCAAATGGATGAGCGACGAAGAGAAATCAGCGCTGCAGGCGCAGTTGCAGAAAGAGCAGGAAGGCATCAAAGCGGTGCGTAACTATGGCGAAGCCTTCCGAAATCGCAATGTGATCATTCTGTGCATGCAATATTTTGCCTGGAGCATTGGCGTGTACGGTTTCGTACTGTGGCTGCCTTCGATTCTGCGTAACGGCACACAGATGGGCATGGTAGAGGCGGGTTGGCTTTCAGCAGTGCCTTATCTGGTGGCGACCATTGCGATGGTCGTGGTGTCATGGGCGTCTGACAAAAAGCAAAACCGTAAGCTGTTTGTCTGGCCGCTGCTGCTGATTGGGGCGCTGGCGTTCCTTGGCTCCTATCTGGTCGGTTCCAGCCACTTCTGGCTGTCGTATGCGCTGTTGGTGATTGCCGGTGGCGCGATGTATGCCCCTTACGGCCCGTTCTTTGCCCTGATTACTGAGATGCTGCCACGCAACGTTGCTGGCGGTGCCATGGCGCTGATTAACAGCATGGGCGCACTCGGTTCCTTCATCGGATCGTGGATTGTAGGCTATCTTAATGGCGCAACCGGCAGTCCTGCTGCCTCTTATATCTTTATGGGTGCCGCGCTGCTGGTCTCGGTGTGGCTGACGTTAATCGTCAAGCCCGCGGAGAACAAGACAGCACCGATTCATGGGGCGAAGCACGCCTGAAAGCGTAAGAAATGACTTTCCCGGGCGGCTCAGGTCGCCCGTCACACGTTCTACAGGGAGCAAATGATGAAACCTGCTGTGATTCTTTATAAGAGCCTGCCAGACGATCTGCGCGCTAAACTGGATGCCCATTTTACCGTCACCGAAGTGCATGACGTCTCCCCCGAAACCGTGCAACAGCATGCCGCACAGTTTGCGGAAGCACAGGGTTTGCTGGGTTCTGGTGGTAAGGTAAATGGCGATCTGCTGGCGAAGATGCCCGCACTGCGCGCTTGTTCTACCGTGTCTGTGGGTTACGACAACTTTGATGTCGAAGCCTTAAATCAGCGCAATGTACTGCTGATGCACACGCCAACCGTTTTGACCGAAACCGTGGCCGATACCATGATGGCGCTGGTGCTGAGCACCGCCCGTCGCGTCACCGAGTTGGATCAATGGGTTAAGGCCGGTGAATGGAAGAAAAGCATCGGACCAGAACATTTCGGCATCGACGTGCATCACAAAACCCTGGGGATTCTTGGCATGGGCCGTATCGGCCTGGCGCTGGCGCAGCGTGCGCACTTCGGCTTTGGCATGAATATTCTCTATAATGCACGCCGTCAGCATGAAGAGGCGGAAACCCGCTTCGGTGCGCGTGCTTGTGACCTTGAAACGCTGCTGAAAGAGAGTGATTTTGTCTGTATCAGCCTGCCATTGACTGAGCAGACACATCATATGATTGGCGCTGCACAGCTCAAGATGATGAAACCCAGCGCGATCCTGATTAACGCAGGTCGTGGCCCGGTGGTCGATGAGCAGGCGCTGACCGCGGCATTGAAGGACGGCACGATTCACGCAGCCGGTCTGGATGTGTTTGAAGTGGAGCCGGTGCCCGCTGATGCGGAGATCCTCAAGCTGCCAAACGTGGTAGCGCTGCCGCACATCGGTTCAGCCACCCATGAAACGCGTTACGGCATGGCACGTGATGCGGTGGACAATCTGATTGCTGCGCTAAGCGGCAAAGTCGAGAAAAACTGCGTTAACCCGCAAATCCAGGCCTAAGCTTGCTGCTTTAGCCATTGCGCCTGCCCGTGGCGGGCGCTATGGTGGTTGCCCATTCCCGATTACAATGTTTTAACTTCCTATGTCCTTTTCTCAGTTCGGCGACAAATTTACTCAACATTCCGGCATCTCACGTCTGATGGAAGACATGGGTGAAGGCCTGCGCACGCCCGGCACCATTATGCTTGGCGGCGGCAACCCGGCGCAGATCCCGGCCATTAATGACTACTTCAACCAGCTGCTGCTGCAGATGCATCAGGACGGCAAACTGAGCGAAGCGCTGTGCAATTACGACGGTCCGCGTGGCAAAACGCTGCTGCTGGATGCGCTGGCGAACATGCTGCGCGACGAGCTGGGCTGGCCGATTACCGCGCAAAATATTGCGCTGACCAACGGCAGCCAGAGCGCGTTCTTCTATCTGTTTAACCTGTTCGCGGGTCGTCGCGCCGACGGCAGTAAAAAACGCGTGCTGTTCCCGCTGGCACCGGAGTATCTCGGTTACGCCGATGCCGGGCTGGAAGAAGATCTGTTTGTTTCCGCCAGGCCGAACATTGAGCTGCTGCCAGAGGGGCAGTTCAAATATCACGTCGATTTCGACCATCTGCCGCTGAATGAGGACGTGGGCCTGATTTGTGTGTCGCGCCCGACCAACCCGACCGGCAACGTGATCACCGATGACGAGCTGATGCAGCTGGATGCGCTGGCACAGCAGCATGGCGTGCCTCTCTTGATCGATAACGCCTACGGTGTGCCCTTCCCCGGCATTATCTTCAGCGAAGCCCGTCCGTTGTGGAACCCGAATACCATTTTGTGCATGAGCCTGTCGAAACTCGGCCTGCCGGGTGCACGTTGCGGCATTATCGTCGCCGATGAGAGCACGATTAGCGCGATTGGTAACATGAATGGGATTATCAGCTTAGCGCCAGGCAGTATCGGCCCGGCGATTGCCACTGAGATGATCGTGCGTGGCGATTTGCTGCGTCTGTCGGAAGAGGTGATCAAGCCGTTCTATCAGGACAAGGTGAGCGAGACGATTGCCATTCTGCGCCGCTATCTGCCGGAAGATCGCTGCCTGATCCACAAACCCGAAGGGGCAATTTTCCTCTGGCTGTGGTTCCGCGATCTGCCGATCAGCACCGAAGCCTTGTATCAGCGCCTGAAAGCGCGCGGCGTGCTGATGGTGCCGGGCCACTTCTTCTTCCCTGGTCTGGAACAGGAATGGCCGCATACACATCAATGTATGCGCATGAACTATGTACCGGATGCGGAGAAGATTGAACGCGCGGTGCAGATTCTGGCGGAAGAGCTGGAGAAGATTGGCTAAACCAATCTTTTAAAACGCCTCTCGAAATTAATCGGGAGGCGTTGATGCATTATTTATTATTGTACCAGTCGTAAAATCGGAACAGGATTGAATAAAAAGCATAGGCTCCGATCAGCATAAATAACCATGCTACTACGCCAACCCATCCAGGATTATTCACCGGGACATAGGGTAAGGATTCATGCGATAGGGTAAAGAAAGTCCAAATCCACAATGCGAAAATAATGAATCCACGTGTAGGGATATCCTTTCCAAAAATTTTCATTACTTATCCTTGTCATCTATTTCATATATTTAATGATAAACCAAGCCAGACAAGAATAAATTAGTGATTCCATTAACTGGTAGTGAATAATAAACACAGCAGCCGATGTTTATTTAAATTTGTGAACTACTTCCAAATAATCTCTATTTATCCGCCACCAGCGATAGCTGGCACCATTGCGCCAGCTGCTTGATCGCCTCCTCCACTTCCGCATTCCAGCCAAAACCGGCGTTCAGTCGGAAACAGTGATCGTAACGGTGATCGGTGGCGAAGATATGTCCCGGCGCGATACCGATGCCCGCGTTACGCGCTTTAAGAAACAGCGCGCGCACGTTTAACGACTGAATGGGCATTTCCACCCACAACACATAGCCGCCTTCAGGATCCGATACACGCGTGCCCGCAGGGAAATAACGCAACACCGCCTGGCGCATATGGTGGATTTGATTCTTCAACTCACGACGCAATTTGCGCAGATGCGCATCGTAGCCGCCGCTGCGCAGCAGTTCAGCAATCGCTGCCTGTGACAACACCGAGGTGCCCATGCTGGTGGTGTATTTCAGCGAGGCGATTTTGCGCATGTAATTACTGCTGTGCACCCAGCCAATGCGGATACCGGGCGCCACCGTTTTCGAGAAGCCGCTGCAAAGAATGGCATTCGGGCTAAAGGCGCGCATCGGGAACGGACGGCGATTGCCAAACGCCGTATCACCGAAAATATCATCCTCAATAATCACCACATCATTCTCATCGGCCTGACGCGCAATATAGGCTTTCTGCTCGTTGGGAATGCTTTTCCCCAGCGGATTATTGATGTTGTTGATGGTGAGATAGGCCTGCACCGCTTTACGCTGAAACAGCGCGGTAAGTTTGCTGACGTTAACATAACCTTCCGGCCCGGCTTCCACTTCAATCACGCGCAGATTGAGATTATGCAGCATCTGCAACAGCACGAAGTAGCACGGCGATTCCACTGCCACGATATCGCCGGGGCGGGTGGTGGCGCGCAAAGCCAGTGAGATAGCTTCGATGCAGCCGTTGGTGATCAGGATGTCATCGGCGCTGATATTGCAGCCATAATCCACCGCGCGGCGTGCAATCTCGGCTTTGAGCGGCGCATAGCCGGTGCCCTTCACCGTGTTGCCGAGCAGTGCCGGTTTGCTGTAGCCCATCTGGCGCATCAGCAATCCAATTTTCTTGACCGGATAGAGCGAGATATCGCCATTGGCCAGATCCAGCCGCACACGACAATCGGAGCCCAGCATGGCCAGATGCAGCTCGGTTTGCTCGTCCAGCGGCGCGACTTCACGCGGCTGTTCGCTGTGAATGGCAGCGGGTAACACCCTGGGAACCTGACGAGGCGCCACAAAAAAGCCGGACTTAGGACGCGCCACCGCGTAGTGCTCATCCTCCAGCGTACGTAATGTTTTCAGCGCGGTGGTCATGCTGACACTGTACTGAGTCGCCAGCGTGCGCACCGACGGTAAACGGCTATCAGGCGGCAGTGATCCGCTGTGAATCGCCTGTTTTATCTGCTCTGCAATCTGACGGTAACGACTACTCTGACTCTCCTGTTCACCCGTTCCATCCGCCATCTGTTCCACCCTATATCGTGCTGATCTGTGCGTATCCATCAGATTACATTCAAAGTACTTTAGGCTGCATCTGTTAATTCAGCCTCAGACATTCATTCCGTTGCAACTTCGTGGCCCCTTTTCCTGCCCGTTGCCGCCAGCACGGTAACGGCGATTTTATTAGCCAAAGGATGAAGTGAAAAATGAATAATCTGTCCACCATGATGAGAGAAATTGAAGGTTATCTCACACCCGCGATTATCGATTCTGCTCAACGCTGTTCTCAACGCTTACTTGCCGCCCTGCCCGATAGCGACAATCCCGCTAACAATCGCGTGCTACTCGCCTATGGCGGCGGGAAAGACAGCAGCTACATGGTGGCGTATGTGCGCTACATTCAGGGGCTGATTTGGCAGCAGCAGGGCAGCACCTTCCAGCTGCGCATCAGCACCAATCGTCATGCGGCGATGAACGACAGCGTGATGGAAAATATCGACCGCGTATATCGTGCACTGCACATTCCGGGTGATGACTTTACCGAATGCCTGGTGACTGATGGCTTGCAAATCCGCCACTTTGAACGTCATCTGCCGATGCCCGACAGCGTGCGCCAGCAGAATCGCAACGATGTGCTGATGAATGGCCATCGCTTTCGTGCCGATGCGCGCTCCACTTTCTGTAACGCCTGCAACCTCAGCATGGTGAACTCGTTTGGCCTTGCCGCGCACTACGAGGGCGGCGTGGATGTGATCATCACCGGTGATTCGCCGCAGGAGCAGACCGCTTACCTCGCCTGGGCTCGTCATCTTTCACGCCTGTTTGATGCGCCCGTTGCCGACAAATCACGCGGCTTTAGCGGCTTCCTGCAAACCCTGGATGGCGTGGCAGAACGCTATTTCGCCGACATTTACGGCGCCGAGCAGGTTACCCCGGCCCATCGCATCACCTGGCAGCTGGCACGCGATCCGCTGTTCTTCAACATCTATCAGGACACCGCCTATGAAGCGGGTGCGCACTGGTCGCTACTCACCGAGTTCATGCACTTCCGCTTTGATGAGCTGATGTTCAGCTTCTCTGAATCGGACTGCGGCAACCCGACGTTAATGGCACATATTCGCGGTCTGCGAGCGGAGACGCTGATGCAGCGTAGCTACGCCGAAGGCATTCGCGAATATGTGCGCTTTGCGCTCGGCCTGATGGAGAAGAAAGATTTCCCGCCGCAACTGATTGCGGAAATGGCGGCGCGTTATCAGGACGATGCGGCGATTGAACGCGCTCGCCAGCGTGCAGCGCAGTTTGCCGAACAGGCGTTTGGCCTCAACGAAACCCAGCTGGTGTGCATGATCTATTCGCCGTTTATCGCGCAAGGCCAACAGCTCAATGTCTGGCTACAACAGCTCGATCAGGCGCCTGATGAACAGGCGGTGCGGGCACTGCTATGCGGCGATAGCGATGATTTGCTGCTGGCACAGCAGCTGGAGCAGCTCTCCGGCCTGACGATTGCACAGATGCGCCAGTGCTGGCGCAGTGCACAGGTCAATACGCTGCTGGATGGCACGCGCGGCGATGCGCTCTCACGCGTGCTGCGTTTCGATCCCCACAAAGCAGTGATTCAGGTCAACAACGGTGCCTTGCAAGACATCGTCACTGAAGTGATCTCCGGGCGTTAACCCGGTAAGGCGACGCGATGAGAAAGATTTTCCTGCAGATTGGCGCCACGCGTGACGGGCAAAATCCGTACTGCGCAGTGGCAAAACGCGAAGGCTATTTTACCGTGCTGGCGGAGATGGGCGACTTTGTCGACTATCAAAGCTTGAGCATTCAGCTGCCGTTCGATCTGATTGTGCGTCTCGATCGCCCGGAAAATCCGTGGGATGTGTTACAGGCCTGTCTGCGCGCGGGCTTACTGGAACATCCTCAGGTAGTGCTGGCAGGCTTTGAAGCCTACAACGCCAGCGCCGGTCGCGTACGCGAACTGCTGGCCGGGCCGGATGCCGGACCTTGCTTTATTCCGCCGGATAAGTACGCACAGCGCATGGCCTTGCGTAAAGCCTGGCCACGCTTTCCACAGCCGGAGTTTCGCTTCTTTGCCTCACCGCTGAGCATTCGTGACGCGCGTGATGCACTGCTGTATCCCTGCGTGATCAAACCGGTGGATGGCGGCGGCGGATTAGGGATCTGGCTGGTGGAAGAGGCCAGCCAGCTCGATGCGGTGATCGGCAAGCTGGTGGAGACCATGAACTACGGCGGGCGCGGCTTTAGCGGCTTTATTGTCGAAAGCTGGCTGCCGGGCGACGAGTATTCACTACAAGGTGTGGTGGATAACGGACACGCGGTGGCGCTGACCTGCTGTCAAAAGGTGATCGAGCACCACATCGATGCAGAAGGCTGTATCAGCTTTTACGAATCCGGCCATGTGGCGATGGCTGCACAACAGCTGCCTGCGGCCTTTGCCAGTTTGATGAGCTTTTGCTGTGAGACCTTTGGCTATCGCCAGGGCGCCTTCCACATCGATTTTATTATGGTGAACGGTGAACCGCACTTCCTCGAAATGGGCTTCCGCTTATCGGGCATGGGCGTGGTGAATCTGGTCGAAGAAGTTACCGGCATTAACTGGGCGGAGGTGGCGTTTCAGATTGAAGCCGGGCGGGGTTTGCCAGTGCTGCGCTTCCCGGATCAACCCCAGGCCATTGGTCGCCTGCGCCTGCGTCAGCGCCTGCAATATGACGCAGCGGAACGCTGGATTGCCCAATATCAGCGCGGTCAGTTATTGCCACCGCTCAATCTGCCCGTGTTGGCCGTTTCGCCGCGATCTTCGCTCTACGCTGATCTCACCCGCCATGCCGGGATTCTCGCCACCTTCCGTCTCGCAGCAGAAAGCCGGGACGATGTGCTGGCTGTGTTTCAGCAGATTCTCGACGTTCCGTCTTTAGCCACCCGGAGAGATCTTCTATGTGCAGAATGATTCTGGCATACGGCCAGTTTGATGCGGCAGCGGTACTGGAGGCCGCACGCGCCATGAGCTGTGGCGAAACCGCCACGCATGACGGCCCGATCAAACAGCACCCGAATGGCTGGGGCTGTTTGTGGCTGGATCAGGGAAAGATTCGCACCCTGCATGGCACTGGCACCTTTGCTGATGCGCTGCCTGGTATTGATGTTGATGCATTGCGTCATAGTCGTTTTCTGGCGGTACATGTCCGCCACGCCACGCTGAGCAAAAATCACGGCATCGAGTTTTCCCATCCGCTGTGGCGCACCAGCGGCGCGACGCAGTGGTACATGATGCACAACGGCTTTTTACCCACGGTCTATGCGCAACTGGGCATGGCGGAATCGCGCTTTGACTCCGCCGAATACCTTGAATATATCGTCGATCAGGTGACGCCTGCCGATTTTACCCGTGACTACCTGCGCAGCAAGATGGCGCGCGTGGCACCGGGTGGCAGTGCGGCTAATGCGATTTTTGTCACCCGGGATAAAGCCTGGGCGTGGCAGTGGCATCCCGATGACACCCCTTATCCTGACTATTTCACGTTGCATCATTATCAAAATAACAGCACCACTTTTATCTCTTCTGAACCTATTGCTGCACTGGGCACGGCGTCTGACTGGCGTCGCATGAACAACCATGAACTTCATGAATTTCCACTTGGGGAGTGATCAGCATGGCCATTTTCAATCAGATACGCGTTATCCATCCAAAAATGTTCGTCGAAAGCACCTGGCTGGATGACATCGTGACCGCGCGCGTGCCGCTGTTGGTGCTGCGCAATTTCCTGACGCCTGAAGTGCGCGAAGCGGTAGTGGACGATCTGCAACAGTGCCGCGATCAGGTGCGCGTCTCGCGCTATCCAAATGGCGCACTGACCACGCTCGGCCCCTATCTGGCTAAACACACTCGCGCACCCGAAAATTACTTCACCGAGTTGCGCGACATCCAGCCTGCACTGCCAGCATCACTGCACTGCCTGCGCGATCAGGTTTACAACTGGGTTAAGCACTCATTGCGTCTGGAGAGTCTGCACACTGCCCGCGAGCCGGAGTTGGGCGATTACGCGGGTTCGATTGTGCGCTTTCATGCCAATGGCGTCGCCAATCCACTGCATAACGACAACATCGTACGCGATGCCGCGGGCAGTGGTTTGGCCGTCACCCACATCCTGCATCAACTGAGCTGTGTGGTCTGTTTGCAGGAGTGTCACGCGGGCGGGGAACTGCGGATATTCAACAAGAAGTGGCATCCGGTGGATGAGCGCTTCAAAACGCCGGGTGAACTCGGCTATCAGACTGGCGTGATTGAGCAAAGCGAGGCGTGTGAGTTCTCCCCACGCAGCGGCGACATCTATCTGTTTAATCCTGCGTTTTATCACGAGATTGATCGCGTGGAAGGCGACACGCGCATCACCATGGGCTTTTTCTTTGGCCTGACCGACAAAAAAATGAAGCACGCCATTGCCTGGAGTTAATACCGGGCCTTCGACGAGGAGATGAAGATGAATACCTATGAAAAAATCACCACCCTGCTGGATCAACACCACGCGGACTATCGCGTGGTGGAGCATGAGGCCATCGGTCAGACCGATGTGATCAGCGGCATTCGCGGCAACGATCTCAATCAGGCGGCCAAAGCGATGGTGCTGGAAGTGACGATGCCTGACGGTGCCGATGCGCGTTACCTGCTGGCGATAGTGCCGGGCGACTGCAAGATCAACTTCAAAAGTGCCGCACGCGCCATTGGTGGCAAGAAGTCGAGCTTTGCCGCGCCAGAGAAAGCACAGGAACTGACGCAGTGTGTGATGGGCGCGGTGCCGCCCTTTAGTTTTGATGACCGACTGGCGCTGCGCGTCGATGCGCGCCTGCGTGATGTCGGCACGCTGTGGTTTAACGCCGGCGCGCTGGAGCGTTCCATGGCGCTGAATGTGGATGATTTTTTTCGTGTTATCGGCGATGACTGTTGTGCAGACATTGCCACTCCGATGACGGCGACTGCCTGAAACGGCCGTAGTAAGGAACGAGTATGTCAGTAAAAGATATGATGTTAGCCCTGTGCGTAGTGGTGGCGTGGGGCGTGAATTTTGTGGTGATCAAACTGGGTCTGCACGATATGCCGCCGTTTCTGCTGGCGGGATTGCGTTTTGCACTGGTGGCGTTCCCGGCGATCTTCTTTGTGAAGCGGCCGCAGATCCCTTTGCGCTGGCTGATCGTGTACGGCATGACTATCAGCTTTGGTCAGTTCGCTTTCCTGTTTCTGGCGATCAAACTCGGCATGCCTGCGGGACTGGCCTCACTGGTGTTACAGGCACAGGCGTTCTTTACGCTGCTGCTGGGGGCTTTATTGCTGGCGGAAAAACTGCGCTGGAACCACATCGCCGGGATTTTGGTGGCGACACTTGGCATGTTTATGCTGGCAACCGCCGGCATGGAAGGCCAAACCACCGCCGGGATTACGCTCACTACCATGATGCTGACGCTAGCGGCGGCGCTGTCATGGGGACTGGGCAATATCACCAACAAGATCATTTTGCGTAATCGTAAGGTGCCGGTGATGTCGCTGGTGGTGTGGAGTGCGCTGGTGCCGGTAGTGCCCTTTTTCGCCTGCTCATGGTGGTTCGATGGCGAGGCAGCGATCGTCACCAGCCTGCTGAATATCTCGTTGCAGACGGTACTGGCGCTGATTTACCTCGCGTTTATTGCCACTATTGTCGGCTACGCGATCTGGGGCAATTTGCTCGGTCGCTATGAGACCTGGCGCGTGGCGCCGCTGTCACTGCTGGTGCCCGTGGTGGGCATTCTTAGCGCTGCGCTGGTACTCGACGAAACCCTGTCAGCGCAGGAAGTTCTCGGTGCGTCAGTGATTATTCTCGGCCTGCTGGTGAACGTGTTCGGCGGGATGGTGAGTCAGCGATTATGGGTGCGCACCTGATTCGCAGAAACAAAAACGCCGCATTTCTGCGGCGTTTTCTTCTCAACACAATATCCTTAATTCAGGATTTCAATGCGGCGCGGTTTCGCCTCTTCAGGAACGATGCGTTCCAGATCGATGCTCAGCAGGCCCAGTTCGAGACGCGCATCGCGCACCACGATGTGATCGGCCAGCTGGAATTTGCGCTCAAAGTTACGTTCAGCGATACCCTGATACAGGTATTTGCGCTCCGGTTGCTCTTCGGGGTGCGCACCGCGAATAATCAGCACATTGTCGTGTGAGGTAATATCTAACTCGCTCTGGGCAAAGCCCGCAACGGCAATGGTGATGCGATAGTGGTTTTCATCCACCAGCTCAACGTTGTACGGAGGATAGCCACCATTGGCCTGGTTCTGATTGGACTCAAGCAGACTAAACAGACGGTCGAAACCAATAGCAGAACGATAAAGCGGAGTGAGATCAAAGTTACGCATAAAAAGACTCCTGAAAATCAGCAAGTTTTGGCAACCTTCCACCATGGACAGGTTGTGCGGCCCGCTGCTGTCCCTGTCGGCAACAGCAACGCGACCGTGAAGTAAAAATGGGTGCGCTTTGATCGCTTTCAAGGGCAATGCGTATTTTTTTTACAGCAATTTTGACGAAATAGCATACACTCAGAAATTCTTCGCCTGCATTGCATGACATCGCCACAGAGCTTTGCTGCAGCAGGAGACACACTCCAGCCAGAAGTGATGGCTGTAGGGATGATGAAATGAAAATGATGAAAAGCTTTCCGCTCACCGGCCTGCTGGTCTGCGGCGTTTTGACTACTTCGGGTTGCTCCAGCGTCATGTCTCACACTGGCGCCAGCCAGGGTTATTATCCCGGCACTCGCGCCAGCGCAGATATGATTGCCGATGACAATACCAGCTGGGCGATAAAGCCGCTGGCGGTGATCGATCTGCCCTTCTCCGCCGTACTGGATACGATTCTGTTGCCGTGGGATTACTTCCGCACTGACAAAGATTCGGCGCATGACCGTGTGCTGCAAAGCGAAAAATTGGCTGGCACTGACGCCAGCCTGGCGACTGCCGCCGCTATGCCATCGACGTCGCACTGACGCAGAACAGCTGGCGCCAGCCCTCAATTTCCCGCATATAAGCGATCTGTTTGCCGTCCGGTGACCACACTACCGCATCACCGGAAGGCGGCTGCTCGCTGCGTTTGGTTAAGCGCGTGCAGTGCCCGGTCGCCACATCACAGCGCATCACGCTGTTATCGCAAATAAAGGCGATCGCCTCGCCTGACGGCTGCCAGCTGAATGCCGACTGAATAGTGCTGCTGAGCCGCGTGATTTGACGCGGTGAACCACCGTTAGGCGACACACGCCACAACTGTACAACGCCCTGCTCATCCGCCATCAGGAAGGCGATGGTGCTGCCGTCCGGTGACGCGCGCAGCCAGTGACGTGGCTGCAATGCTAACCCTTTACTGTGCGTGATGCGGCGCTGCTGCACACCGGCAGGCGGTGCAGGCAGTTTATCCGCCGTGCCCTGTAACGGTGATGCACCGGGTTTGGCGTAATCACTCAGCGCCTCGGGCAAATCCACCACAAACACTTCCGGCACTTTATCGCCGTTGGCAGCACGCGTATCACCGATAAACGCCAGCGCCCAGCGCTGCCAGCTGCCATCTGGTTTTTGATATCCGCGCTCGCCAATCCAGCCCTCTTCATAAGCGCGGTCAATCTGATCGCTGCCCGGCTGGGGATCGCGCGTGGTTTGGCTCACCAGCACGCAGTAATGGCTGCCATCGTATTCACGGGGATGCTGTTTCGGTGGACACACCGGATGCAGCGGTACGGCTACACCGACATTACGCAGATCCTCACGCGCATCTTTTTCATGCATCACATGGTCGTTATAGGTATAGCTGAGGCGCGATCCGTCTGGACTAAATACATGCACATGCGAGCCGCCGCGCAATGCGCCGGGCGTATAAGGTGCGGTAATGTCACAGGCATCGAGATTTTCCGCATTGCCCTGCTGCACAATGACGCCGCGACGATGATGGAAATCGTAATGCCAGTGTGCATCGGGATGCTCCGGGCCATGGATACATACATAGCGCGACGGCAGATCCGGGCTGACGGTCACCACGCCGACATGCGCACCGTCGCGTGCCTGATACAGCACCTCGACCGCACCGCTCGCGACGTTGACGCGTTCGATGGTCAGACTGGTAAAGGACGCGCCCGACGGACGAACATCAAACGCCAGCCACTGGCTGTCTGCGGTCCAGACGTTGATATTGGTGAGCTGATGATGACGCTGTGCAAAGGTGAGTTGTTTTTCTGACATGAGGCAACCTTACATCCAACAGTTGCCGAACAAAGTACGCGATTATGGGGTGAGGTGCAGCAGTCACAGCGCAATAATTTGCGAACAGTTGGCGCAATTCAATACGAATCGATCACGTCAGGAATGAGTGATAGATTGCGCGATAAATCATGAACAGATCGCGCAATGAATGGCTGACAGATTGCGTGATAAATCGTGAACAGACACGCAATGAATGGCGCCGCTACGCATCGCAGGGCGTTGTAGCGGCGCCATTTATCGCGCGTTATCGATCACCCAACCCGCTTCACATCCCCGACCAGCAGGATATAGGAGAGCGCACCAACCAATGCCACGGCGGAGATATACACCAGCGCCGGGGCAAAGCCGTAATCCTGTGCCAGATAGCCCACCACCAGCGGCACCGTGATGCCGCCCAATCCACCGATAAAGTTAAACATTCCACCGGTTAAACCGATCAGGCGAACCGGCGCCAGCGACGACACCAGCGACCAGGTAATAGAGGCGAAGCCGTTGCCGAAGAACGCGATGGCCATCAGCGTCATAATCCACACCGGATCGTTGGTGTAGTTGGCACCCATGATGCAGGTAGAGATCAGCAATCCACAGATAATCGGCGTTTTACGCGCAAAACCAAGTGAACGCCCGCTGCGCACCAGACGATCGGCCACGATGCCAGAAAGAATCACACCAAAGAAGGCAGCGAGGAACGGCACGGTGGTCATAAAGCCTGCTGTCAGCGCAGAGATGTGTTTTTCCTGCGTCAGATAGTTCGGGAACCAGGTCAGGAAGAACCACAGCGTAGATGTCACCGCGAACTGGCCAAGATACACACCACACAGCTTGCGATGGAACACCAGTTTCCAGTCGGCTGCGGTGAGTTTGGTGCGCGTTTTTTTCGCGGCAGGTGCATCACCCTCCACCATCGCGCCACCTTCGCGGATATAGTCCAGCTCCGCCTGGTTGATGCCTTTGCTCTGGCTTGGGGCTTGATAAAACTTGATCCACACCAGCGACCAGATGATGCCGATGCCGCCTGTGATGATGAACACCCAGTGCCAGCTCAGCAGTTCCTGAATCCAGATCAGCAACGGTGTGAGAAAAGCGAGACCGACAAACTGACCGGAGGTATAAAAGCCGACAGCGGAGGCGCGCTCCTGCTCGGGGAACCAGCTGGTGACCAAGCGATTGTTGGTCGGGAACGCGGGTGCTTCGAAAATACCGGTAATCGCACGCAAGCCAATCAGCGATAATAATCCGCTGGCAAAACCCTGGAATAACGTGGCGACCGACCAGCCGAAGATGGCAATAAAATAGGTCAGGCGGGAACCGACGCGATCAAGGAACCAGCCGCCGGGGATCTGGCACAGCGTATATAACCAGGCAAAGGCAGAGAAGACATATCCCATCTCCGCTTTACTGATGCCGAACTCTTCCTGAATATGCGCAGAGGCCACCGCTAAATTAGCGCGGTCGACATAGCAAATCACTACCGTAATAAAGATCATCAGCAGCGTAATATAACGACGCCGGGTGGGTTTGGCCTGAACAGCAGAGAGATCCATGGTGTGTCTCCGTAATCATATTTGTAGTTCAGGCGCGAAGATGCCCGCCGCTACAAATGCAGGGTAAGGATAGTGAAGGTAAAACCGCACAGGCGGTAAATGTCATTTGCCGGGAAAAAGGCTGAGCGAGGCCCTATGCCTTATTTCACCGGCATATCTTTATCTAAAAATTTTATAAATTCTTATACCCTAAATAATTCGACGTGCAGAATGGTGGCATGGGAATACACTCCCAAGAGCTTACTTAAGGTGAGTAAGCACAGCCAACGCATCTGTCGCTTAAATTATGACGAGTATTACCACTCAGCGACCGTTCCGTCTGGGAAACGCCATAATGGATTACGCCAGTCTGGTGCATTCTTACTTCTTTCAATCACCAGCTCTTCGTTAATTTCCACGCCGAGACCCGGTTTATTCAGTGGATAGAAGTGACCATCATCCATTTTGAAATCATCTTTATTGATAACGTAATCCAGCAGTTCAGCACCCTGATTATAGTGAATGCCCATGCTCTGCTCCTGGAACACCGCGTTGCGTGAAACGAAATCGACATGCAGGCAGGCAGCCAGCGCGATTGGGCCGAGCGGACAGTGTGGTGCCAGCGCTACATCGTAAGACTCTGCCATCGCGGCAATTTTGTAGCACTCGGTGATACCGCCCGCATGCGACAGATCCGGTTGCAGAATCGCCAGGCCACCCGCTTCCAGCACGCGTTTGAACTCGAAGCGCGAGAACATACGTTCGCCTGCCGCAATCGGAATATGAGTTTGCGCCGCCAGACGCGGATAGTATTCTGCCTGCTCCGCCAGCACCGGCTCTTCAATGAACAGCGGACGATACGGCTCCAGCTCTTTGATCAGCACTTTCGCCATTGGCGCACTGACGCGGCCGTGGAAATCGAGGCCGAACTCAATCTCTTTGCCAAAGGCTTCACGAATCTGTGCCACGGTATTCACCGCTGCATCCACTTTGCGCGAGTTGTCGATAATGCCCATCTCTTCGCATCCATTCAGCTTGAAGGTGTCGAAGCCAATCTTGCGCAGTTTCTTGATGCCGTCGACCACTTCTTCCGGACGATCGCCCCCCACCCAGCTGTAAGCCTTGATGCTGTCACGCACCAGACCACCAAGCAGCTGATACACCGGCACGCCCAGCGCTTTGCCTTTGATATCCCACAATGCCTGATCGATACCGGCGATGGCGCTCATCAAAATCGGACCACCGCGATAGAATCCACCGCGATACATCACCTGCCACAAATCGTTGATGCGTGCCGGGTCCTGACCAATCAGATATTCCGACAGCTCATGCACAGCCGCTTCGACGCTGCGCGCGCGCCCTTCAATCACCGGTTCGCCCCAGCCAACGATGCCTTCGTCGGTTTCGATTTTCAGGAACATCCAGCGCGGCGGCAGGCGATAAGTGGTCAGTTTGGTAATTTTCATCGTACAGCATCCTTATAAGCAGCAATAAATGCGCGAGCTTTCTCCACAGTGCGCGACAGCGGCTGGCCAGCGCGATAGAGATCGCTGCCCAAACCTGCGCCAATGCAGCCTGCGGCCATAAATTCATGCAGGTTTTCCGGCGTCACGCCGCCCACCGCAAACACCGGCACTTCCGGCGGCAGCACCGCTTTCAAGGCCTTGATGTAGCCCGGACCAAACGCCGACGATGGGAAGATTTTCAGCGCCTGGGCGCCCGCTTGCAGTGCGGTGAAGGCTTCGGTGGCGGTGGCGCAACCCGCTGCAACAATCATCCCTTTCGCCACGGCCTGACGGATGACTGCCGCATCGGTATTCGGCGTCACCACCAGCTTGCTGTTAAGCGTGGCCAGTTCATCGACCTGCGCCGGATGCAACACGGTGCCCGCACCGATCAGCGCTTTATCGCCGAAAGTCTGCACCATCGCGCCGATGCTTTTGGCCCATTCCGGGGAATTCAGCGGGATCTCAATGGCATCGAAACCCGCTTCGATTAGGGCACCCACGTGCGCTTCAGCCTCGTCTGGCGTGATGCCACGCAGGATGGCGATCAATGGCAATTTAGTGTGCCAGGTCATCTGCAATACTCCTTATTCCATGCTGGAACGCGCGGTCGCCTTCCAGGGTGACTGAATCCATGCCGATAAATTGCAGCGCCTGCTGATAACGCTGCGCCAGCGCATTTCCAGCAATAATGATGATCGGTTGGCGGCGATCCGCGTGTTCCGTCATCAGCGCCACTTCATGACCAATCAGCAGGCCGGATAGGAAATCGCTGATATGGCGGCGATCGCGTGCGCCCAATACATGAGAAGCACGCACTTCGAACAGCCTGGAAAGGATCGATGCGTCGTGGCTGCCGACCGCTAAGCCCTCACGGAAAGCGGCGGCATTCTCTTCCTGTTCGGGTAAACCCGCACCGATTAGCGACTGTTTCAGCAGCAGATGATGCAGTTCACCCGTCATCACCGTGCGAAAGTCCTGTACACGCTGCTGCTCCACCTGCACCCATTTGGCATGCGTGCCAGGCATCACATACTGCATAGCGGGTTGCAGCGCGAAGGCACCTAGCAACTGTGTCTCTTCACCGCGCATCACGTTGTAGTTGTCAGCACGTTCGACGCTCAATCCCGGCACGATCCACGCTTTATCTTCAACGCGGGTCAGGCGGCTGCTGAGTTGATCCAACGCCACAGGACAGGCCAGATAAGGCACCGTAAGCCAGCCTGCATTGCTACCGACCATGCCCGCCATCACCACCGGCACATCATTCACTGGCCAACCGTCTGTCACACTGGCAAAGACCTCTGCAGGCGTGCGTCCGCCAAGACGCGTGACGCCCGCTTCTGACCGGCGCTCATCAACGCAGTTACCCTGCTGATAATGCCAGGCACGCAGATTGGTTGAACCCCAATCAATCGCGATATAGCTGGTCACATAATCTCCTTGAGTCGGGCGGTGGAGCTGGCGATCATCGCTTTTGCCGCCTGCTCCGCCGCATCACCATCCTGATGTCGGATGGCATCAAACAGCGCCTTGTGTTCGGCTAAGGTGCGCGGCATGTTGCCGGAATCCGCCATGTAGGTTTTCGCAAACACCGCTTTCTGTAACTGGCTGATCGCCACATTAAGCTGCTGCAATACCGGATTGTGCACCGAAGCCAGCACCGCTTCGTGGTAGCGGATATCCGCCTCATTGAATGCTTCCCGATCGAGATGATGGGCAACCATGTCGTTATAAGCCTGCTCAATCGCCGCCAAATCGTTGGAGTTCGCGCGTTCCGCCGACCAGCGCGCAATCTGCGGCTCCACCAGCACGCGCACTTCACTCATGGCGGCAATCAGCCTGGGATCCTGGTCGTGCGCCAGTGCCCATTGCAGGACATCGCTGTCGAGGTAATTCCACTGATTGCGCGGGGTGACAAAGGCGCCACGGTAACGCTTCATCTCCATCAACCGCTTCGCCATCAGCGAGCGAAATACTTCGCGGATGATGTTTCGCGAGGTGCCAAACCGTTCACACAACTCGGCTTCGGCTGGCAACGCGGCGCCCGGCACATACTTCCCTGCTACAATTTCTTCACCCAGCGTCAGGATGATGCGCTCGGTTTTGCTTAATTGTTCTTGCGTCATGATGTTCCATTCAGTGAAAGACGGTAGCCCATCAGATTACTGCTTTCGACGCGTGAAAACTAACAGACACCTCACGTCATGACGCAGATTGTAGTACCAACTAGGAAAGTTGTACTACAATATGGATCACATAACAGACAATTTATCGACGCATAAATGTGCACCCGATTAAATCGAGCTGAGTGTGAGTTGGGGCATCATTTATGACGGATCAGTGTGCCCCAGGCAGAAACTTAGAAGCTCGCTCGTTGGGTGATCATTCATGGTGAAGCAATGCGCACCGGGTGGAAACGGGACTGATCGTTCGCGGGTTCATCATTTATGAAGTATGAATAGCTGCTTCACGGAAACCGTAACGATCATTCGTCGTGTCGGCATTGATGGCGACCGATGGGCATTTGCAGAATGAATTCAGAGAGGCGGACAGCAGCACGCTGCCCGCAAAAGAAAGGATTACAGCACCAGCTCTTCAATGGCATGCGCGACGCCATCTTCCATATTGGTTTTGGTCACGAACTGCGCAATGTTTTTGACTGAATCAATGGCATTACCCATCGCCACGCCGGTTCCCGCGTACTCAATCATCGCCAGGTCGTTTTCCTGATCGCCAATTGCCATGACTTCCGACTGCTGCAGGCCGAGTTTGTCCGCCAGCATTTTCACGCCGTAGCCTTTGTTGACCAGTGGATTGAGAATTTCGAGGTAGTACGGCGCACTTTTCAGGATGGTATAGCTGTCACGCGCCCGCGCAGGCAGGCCAGCAATCGCTTTATCCAGCAAATGTGGCTTGTCGATCATCATCAGTTTCGGGAAGCGAGTGGCCGGGTCCATCTCTTCTACCGCGCGATAGCGAACCGGAATGCCGGTCAGGCTGGCTTCATGGATGGTGTATTCGCTGATGTCTTTGTTTGGCGTGTAGAGGAAAGATTTGTCGAATGCCTGGAAATGCACGCCGAGGTCGCGCGCCAGCTGTTCCAGATAAAGATAGTCATCAAAGCTCAGCGTTTTTTCTGCCACCACATCGCCGCTATCCGCGCTGTGCACCAGCGCACCGTTGTTACTGATGCAATACTGGCCGGGCTGCTGCATATCGAGTTCCATCAGATAGCGCTCAATGCCGACCAACGGACGACCAGTCGCCAGCACAATGGAAACGCCTTTATCACGCGCACGACCAATCGCCGATTTCACCGCCGCCGTCACTTCGTGCTGCGGGTTGAGCAGCGTGCCGTCCATATCGATCGCAATCAATTTTATCGCCATAACATCCTCGGTTAAGTCAGAGTTTGTTTAATGCTAGCGCGATTCAGCTCACATTGACCAGTTAATCGGCAACGGACGGCACTTCAGGCTATTTTGCGGTCAGCGGCTTGCGGACAAACAAGCCATAGCTCAGCGCACCCAGCATCAGCAAGCCCGCTCCCAGCAAGAACACGTTGGTAAATTTGCCGGTAGTATCCAGGATGATGCCCGTGACAATGGGTGCCATTGCTGCGCCGAGGAAGCCACCAAAGTTCTGAATCGCACCCAATGAGGCAACCTGAGATTTTGGTGCAATATCACTGGCCAGCGTCCAAAGTGCCCCTTGTGGCATCTGCGAACAGAAGTAGCCCATGGCCAGCAGGCCGATTGCCAGCGGCGTACTATCCACGAAGGGGATCGGTGCCACGAAGCAGGCGGCCAATGCTGCGCCAGTCACAATAGGAACTTTACGCGCGGTGATGGCCCGCACACCGCGACGCACTAATCGATCGGACAGCATACCGCCCACCAGCACGCCTAAAATGCCGGCGAAGAATGGAATAGAGGCGATCCAACCAGTGGCTTTAAGACTGAAACCCAGGGATTTCTCCAGATAGCCTGGTAGCCAGGTCAGATAAACCCAAATGGTGAACATGATGGAGAAGTTGCCGATCACCATAAACCAGGTGGTGCTATGGCGGAACAGTGCGCCCCAACTGGCTTGTGCCTTCTCTTCTGGTGCAGCGACACTGCGCTGCCCGGCATGCAGCAAAGCATCTTCACGCGCTTCTGGATCACGATAAAACTTCCACCACGCCAGCAGTAATGGGATCCCCATTAAGCCAATGGCGACAAACATGCCGCGCCAGCCGAATGTCAGCAACAGTACGGTCAGAATCGGAGGGGCAATCGCATTTGCGATTTGCGAACCGGTATTGATGATCGCCGTGGGTAAGCCTCGCTCGTTATCACCAAACCAGCGATGGGTGATCTTAATGCCCGAAGTGAAAAACGGCGATTCGGCGATCCCTAACATCATGCGTAAGCCATAGAAGAAGCTGTAGCTGTTCACAAACGCCGCCAGCACAGTAAACGTGGACCATAAGCCAAGCGCCCATGAAAACATTTTCTTCGGGCCAAACTTATCCACCAGCCAGCCAGCGGGTAAATTCGCCAGCGCATAAGGCCAGAGGAACGCGGAAAGTAACAAGCCCATTTCCGTTTGAGAGAAACCAAATTCAGCGGCAATGGTGGTGTTGGCAATGCTCAGGTTGGCGCGATCAAGATAGTTAACCACCGCTGCCAACAACAGAAGGAGGACGATGCCCCAGCGCAGTTTACCTATGGTTGTCGGCTGGGTAATGGTCGCATCAGATAAGGTATGCGCAGAAGGTTTCATGACGCCTCCTGCGGTGCAGTAAACAGGTCGAGATGGATTTTAATCACTGCTTTGCGAATGCGCTGTACTTCGGGCGCGGCACAGCATGGGCGATGCACATCGTGCGGGAAAAACAGCGCGAATTGGCCAGGCGTTAAGGTAATCATCGATTCATTGATGGTGTCCTGATAAAACACCACATCTCGTTCATTGCGCAAATCTTCAGTAATGACATGCTGCGGATGCGCACGCGCCACGCCGATATTTTCACGTCCTTCCAGTAAATATTGAATATCAACATAGTTAAAGTGCGACTCCGCACGGCGCGCACTCGCCGGCTCGGTCTCCATTTCCTGCACCAGACAGAACATCTGGTTGTTGGGCAGTAAATCGTATTTCCCTGCTTCCAGCTGGCTGAAATCGGTATCCGCAATCCAGCGAATAGCCTGGTCAACTATGGGATG
Source organism: Pantoea folii (assembly GCF_056678875.1). Lineage (NCBI taxonomy): Bacteria > Pseudomonadati > Pseudomonadota > Gammaproteobacteria > Enterobacterales > Erwiniaceae > Pantoea > Pantoea folii. The sequence goes on from NZ_JBWXON010000007.1 coordinate 170,110, forward strand.
AAAAGCGTGGCGCTCGCGCGTCCAGTCCAGTCGATCGCATACAATCATGATGTCTTCCCGTGTCGTTATCGTTAGAGGGTTCAGGTACAGCGGGAGGATAAATATCCTCCCTGAGAGGTGTTATTTGGCTACACGTGGCTGCCACAACGCACTGCCATCACGGATTTGATCGAGCAGCACGCTCAATCCCCAGAATTTTTCCAGCACGTTGTCTTTGTTCACCCGGCAGTGCTCACTGGCAAACGTGCCCAGTCGCTGGTGATAAATCTTGGCGTTTTTTGGATAGCCGAGCGTTTCAGTCACAGCGCTCAGCGACAGGAACAGCGACAGTTCATGGGCTTTTTCCGGTTGCTGTGCGCCATGGTGATAAAGCCAGTGATATAAGCCCGGATGGAAGTTGGTGAACACACCGCTGAAACCTTTGGATCCCGCTTGCATCGCCGGCCAGGCAATCGCGGCATTCGCATTGATAATGGCCAGTGGCGTGCCCTGAGCCAGTTTGACGCGGCGCTCAACAGTTGGCAGATCGCAGCTCACATCTTTCAGCACCACAAAACGGCCACTATTGGCGCAGAAACTGAACTCTTCATCACTCAACAGTCGACGATATGGCGCCGGGCACTCATAAAGCCCCAATGGCATGTCTGCGGGTAACGATTCCAACAGATGATTGAGATGGGTATAGAATGCTTCGCTGCCCTGATTTTGAGGATCGAGGTGGTTGGTCACCAGGACCAAAGCATCAATCCCGGTATTGGCCATAGCCTGCAGCTCTTTAGTTTGCTCTGCCAGATCATCACTGACATGGCCTGAGGCGATAACGGGCACGCGGCCTTCTACTTTCTGTACCACAAAGCGAGCCAGTTCTACTCGCTCCTCAAGGCTGAGATACTGCATCTCACTCGACTGGCACACCGCGAATAGCGCATCCACGCCCTCTTTTAAGTACCAGCTAATTAGCTTTTCCAGGCCGGGATAATCAATCTGGTTATCTGGGGTAAACGGGGTCAGCATAACCGGTACAATGCCTTCAATCTTTTTCATCATCTCTCCTGCCAGCGAAAGGCCGCTGTGATTAGTTATCTGGTTTATCGTTGTTGAAGTCGGGTCAGCACCTGCTGACGATCGGGCATGTTGCTTGCCCCTTCTCGTTCAACAGCGAGCGAAGCAAAAGCAGAGGCCCAGGTCGCCGCTTGCAGCAAGCTTTGGCCCTGAGCGAGTGCCGCCACCAACGCGCCGTTGAAGGCATCGCCCGCGCCCGTGGTATCCACGCTGAGCGCAGGAAATGCCGGAATATGGTGAAATTGTTGGTTATCAAACAGCAGTGCACCGCGCGATCCCATGGTGATGATCACCCTCCGCGCGCCCAGTGCGACAATGGCCTGAGCAGCCGCGCGTGCGCTGGCGACATCATGGATTTCAATGCCAGACAGACGCGAAGCTTCGGTTTCATTCGGCGTGAGTACATCAATCATCGGCAGGCAGCTCAACACGTCAGGGGAAAATGGCGCAGGGTTCATAATGACGCGCACGCCCATGGTGTGTGCGAGACGGATGGCGCTGCGGGTAGCTTCAAAGTTGTTTTCCAACTGCAGTAGCATCACATCCGCATCGGTTAATTCATGCGTGAGTTCAGCAATCTCTTCGTCGGTAATGGTTTTGTTGGCACCCGAATAGATGGCAATCATGTTCTCGCCATTTTCTTGCGAGACATAAATGATGGCGCTGCCCGTGGGTTCGGTATCGGTCTGATAGAGACGAAAGGAGTGAATGTCGGAAGCGGAGAGATGATCGAACGCAAACTGGCTGAATTGATCGGTACCGACTTTGGCCACAAAATGGACGCGCGTACCCGCACAGCTAGCGGCCATCGCCTGATTGGCGCCTTTACCGCCAGGCCCCAGCGTGCTGCCTAACGCCATCAGTGATTCGCCACTTTGCGGAAACTGCGCCACTTTCGCCACGATATCGACGTTAAAAGCACCAAGAATGCAGACTTTCCCCTGCTTACCGGATGACTTTATCTGGCCTTTACGTGACTGCAGGCGTTGTAGCAACACCTCAAAGTTGCCGCTTTCGCTGATGAGCTTTTCCTGCAAATTGCGGCGTAACGCAATCGCTCCACCATAGCAGCGCTGCACTAAGCCCTGCTGTGCCAGTGCACTGAGATCGGTACGAATGGTTTCTCGTGTCACGCCTAACTGGCTTGCCAATCCATTAACCGTGACCCGTTCGTGCTCATCCAGCCATTGCAAAATCTGGCTACGTCGTTCTTCCAAAAACATGCGTTTCCCTCCGTTTCGCTCGCAAGCGTAAGGGAGACGACTGTTTATGAAAGTGATGCGGATCTCAGCACTCGGGAAAAAACGGAAGCAAACAAAAGCGAATGCAGAAGTTTTTCAAGGAAAAAGAAGATTGTCAGGCGGATAACAAAATAGGGGGGGAATAAAAAACCCTTCCCGATAGGGAAGGGTTGATGTGACAAATCAGATATCGATGTTAGCGGCTTTCAGCGCGTTCTCTTCGATGAAGGCGCGGCGCGGTTCAACCGCATCGCCCATCAGCGTGGTGAACAGCTGGTCAGCCGCGATGGCGTCTTTGATGGTGACGCGCAGCATGCGGCGGCTGTCTGGATCCATGGTAGTTTCCCACAGCTGCTCTGGGTTCATCTCGCCCAGACCTTTATAGCGCTGGACTGACAGACCACGGCGCGACTCTTTCACCAGCCACTCAATTGCCTGCTCGAAGCTGGTCACTGGCTGACGGCGATCGCCACGTTCGATAAACGCATCTTCTTCAATCAGGCCACGCAGCTGCTCGCCCAGACCACAGATTTTACGGTATTCCGGTCCATCAATGAATTCGCTGTCCATCGGATAGTCGGTATCAACGCCGTGCGTACGCACACGTAATACCGGTTCGAACACGTTCAGTTCGCTGTTGGTGCGTACGTGCGCCATATAGCTGCTGCCGTGCGCTTCGCGCTCGCTCAGGTATGCGACTAAACCTTCAATCCAGCCTTTAACTGCGGCTTCATTGCTGAGATCGCTGAGGGTCGGATGGTAGATCAGGCCACGCAGCATTGCCGTTGGGAAGCGACGTTCCATACGCTTGATCATGCGCTGGGTGCTGTTGAAATCACCCACAAGATTTTCCAGCGGCTGGCCGCCGAGCGCCGGTGCGCTGGCGTTGGTGTGCAGTGTTGCGCCATCCAGTGCGATAGCGATCTGGTACTGATCCATCGCTTCGTCATCTTTAATGTATTGTTCCTGCTTGCCTTTCTTCACTTTGTACAGTGGCGGCTGAGCAATATACACATGACCACGCTCGACGATTTCCGGCATCTGACGATAGAAGAAGGTCAACAGCAGCGTACGGATGTGCGAGCCATCGACGTCGGCATCGGTCATGATGATGATGCTGTGATAACGCAGTTTGTCCGGGTTGTATTCGTCGCGTCCGATACCACAGCCGAGTGCGGTGATCAGCGTCGCCACTTCCTGAGAGGAGAGCATCTTGTCGAAACGCGCTTTCTCCACGTTGAGGATTTTACCTTTCAGCGGCAGGATCGCCTGGTTCTTACGGTTACGTCCCTGCTTGGCAGAGCCGCCCGCTGAGTCCCCTTCCACAAGGTAAATTTCAGACAGCGCAGGGTCACGTTCCTGGCAATCAGCCAGCTTGCCCGGCAGACCAGCCAAGTCCAGCGCGCCTTTACGACGGGTCATTTCACGGGCGCGGCGCGCCGCTTCACGTGCACGCGCGGCATCGATAATTTTGCCAACCACGATTTTCGCGTCTGACGGGTTTTCCAGCAGGTATTCGCTCAGCAGTTCGTTCATCTGCTGCTCAACCGCGGATTTCACCTCAGAAGAGACCAGTTTGTCTTTGGTCTGTGAGGAGAACTTTGGATCCGGCACTTTCACCGAGACCACAGCAATCAGGCCTTCACGCGCATCATCACCGGTGGCGCTGACTTTGGCTTTTTTGCTGTAGCCTTCTTTGTCCATATAAGCGTTCAGCGTACGCGTCATTGCCGCACGGAAGCCCGCAAGGTGCGTACCGCCATCGCGCTGTGGAATGTTGTTGGTGAAGCAGTAGATGTTTTCCTGGAAACCATCGTTCCACTGCAGCGCGACTTCCACACCAATACCGTCTTTCTCGTTAGAGAAATAAAACACGGTTGGGTGAATCGGGGTTTTGTTCTTGTTGAGGTACTCAACAAACGCCTTGATGCCGCCTTCGTAGTGGAAGTGATCACTCTTGCCGTCACGCTTGTCTTCCAGACGGATAGAAACACCCGAGTTCAGGAAGGAGAGTTCACGCAGGCGTTTCGCCAAAATGTCGTACTCGAACTCCACCACATTGGTGAAGGTTTCGTAGCTCGGCCAGAAACGGACGCGTGTACCGGTGGTTTCAGTATCACCGGATACCGCCAGCGGTGCCTGCGGCACACCATGCTGATAAATCTGCTGATGCACTTTACCTTCGCGGCGAATGGTCAGTTCCAGCTTCTGCGACAGGGCGTTAACCACTGACACGCCCACGCCGTGCAGACCACCGGACACTTTATACGAGTTATCGTCGAATTTACCGCCGGCGTGTAACACGGTCATGATCACTTCTGCCGCAGACACACCCTCTTCCGGGTGAATGCCGGTCGGAATACCACGGCCATCATCCTGAACAGACACAGAATTGTCCGCATGGATGGTGACGACGATGTCACTACAGTGACCCGCGAGCGCTTCGTCGATTGCGTTATCCACGACCTCGAATACCATGTGATGCAGACCGGTGCCGTCATCGGTATCACCGATATACATACCCGGGCGTTTGCGTACCGCATCAAGCCCTTTAAGGACTTTGATACTTGAGGAGTCATAAGAATTCGACATCAACGTTTCTCGCTCATTTAATCTTCAGGTTGAACCGCTATTTTACCCTGTTCCACGCGGAACATCTTGCCCTTTTCGTCACTCATGTCGATTACATGTTCGACACCAATGGCGCTGACAAATACCTGAGCCTGCGTGGCTTTCAGGCGCTCGGCCAGCAACCGACGACGCGAATCGTCCAGCTCCGAGGCAAAGTCATCAATCAGGTACAAACAGCGACGTCCGCTGCTGCGCGTCAGATATTCGCCCTGCGCTAAACGCAGTGCACACATCAGCAGCTTTAATTGACCGCGTGAGAGTAAATCTTCCACCGGCGTGCCTTTTGCACGAATGCGAAAATCCGCTTTGTGCGGGCCGCTGGCGGTGTAGGTGAGCGCGCGATCGCGCTCAAAATTGCGTTCCAGCAGTTCTGCGTAGTCACTCTCTTTATCCCAGCCGCGCTGGAAGGAAAACGACAACTCAAACTCTGGTAAAAATTGACCACAGGTGGCGATGATCTCTTTGGAGATCGCCGCACTGTACTCGGCTCGCCACTGGCTAATCTGTTCGGCCAGCGGCACCAGTTCCTGATCCCACGGGCGGATCTGGCTGTAGCGTGAAACTTGTCGCAGCGCGGCATTACGCTGTTTCATCAATCGCCGCAAATTGTTCCACGCGTTGAAGAAGCCGGGCGCCGAGTGAAAACAGCCCCAATCCACATAGGCTCTACGGTATTTGGGGCCGCCGTTGAGTAAAGTAAACCCTTCAGGGGTGATCAGCTGCATCGGCAGCAATTGCGCCAGCTCCGCCACTTTATGACCGTCGCTGCCGTCGATGCGCACTTTGCTATCACCGGCGCGATTTTTGGTCAGCCCCACGGCCAATTCGCGCTCACTGCCTTCAATTCGTCCGTGCAGGACAAACGCATCCTGATCGTGACGAATGACGCGTCCAGCCTGCAAACTGCGAAATGCGCGGCCATGTCCGAGGGTATAAATAGCTTCGAGCACGCTGGTTTTACCGCTGCCGTTAGCACCCACGAGGAAATTAAAGCCTGGTGCCAGCGTGAGATCGGCCTGTTCGATGTTGCGGAAATCTTTAATCAGGAGGCGGGTTAAAGCCATGAACGAATCCAGCTGCGCATTAAGAAGTGGTTTTCACCTAACCCTGCTATCGAGGGCGTTAACGGCAAAGCTAGTTTGCTCACGGCCAGCGCGCAGACCCTGGGAGCATACTGAAGTATGTGACCAGGGACGAGCACTGCCCGGGGGCAAAATAGCGAGTAAGTTAGCCCGCTATAAGATCACAAGCGCATTGGCATGACGACGTATGCCGCCGCTGGGCTGGCGACATCTTCAATCTGCACACTCGAAACCGAATCGGTCAGCAGCAAACGCACGTTCTCGCACTTCAGCGCATTCAGCACATCTAACACGTAACTCACGTTAAAACCAATCTCCAGCTCGGTGCCGCTGTACGACACATCCAGCATCTCTTCCGCTTCTTCCTGTTCTGGGTTATTAGCGGTGATCTTGAGCTGATTTTCGGTGATATAGATACGAACACCGCGGAACTTCTCATTCGAGAGAATCGCTGCACGGGCAAACGCCTGTTTCAGCAGATCGCATCCCGCTTCCAGCGCTTTGTCCGGGTTTTTCGGCAATACGCGGCGATAATCCGGGAAACGGCCATCAACCAGCTTAGAGGTAAAGATAAAGTCACCAACGTGGGCGCGAATGTTGCTGCTGCCGATCTGTACCTGCAGCGGAGTCTCGCCGCCATCAAGCAAACGAACTAATTCAATCACACCTTTACGTGGCACGATCACCGAATGGTTAGGCAACGCCTGGCCAATCGGCATGGAGCATACCGCCAGACGGTGACCATCGGTGGCGACGGTGCGCAACTCTTCACCTTCGGTCTCAAACAGCATGCCGTTGAGGTAGTAACGCACATCCTGATGCGCCATCGAGAACTGGGTTGCTTCAATCAGACGTTTCAGCGTGGCCTGTGGCAAGGTGAACTCCACCTCGCTCTGCCAGTCATCCAGATTAGGGAAGTCAGTGGCGGGCAGCGTCGATAAGGAAAAACGGCTGCGGCCAGAACGCACCAGCATTCTGTCACCTTCAAGCGTCAGGCTAATTTCCGCCCCCTCTGGCAAACCGCGACAGATATCGAGGAATTTACGCGCGGGCACGGTGGTCGCACCGGGCTCGTGGGGCTGCGTTAATGCAACGCGGGCCACCATCTCCATTTCCAAATCGGTGCCGGTCAGACGCAGTACGCCTTCACTCACCTGCAACAGTAAATTTCCGAGGATCGGTAAGGTCGGGCGTCCACCAAGCGGGCCGCTAACCTGTTGCAGTGGTTTCAGCAACTGCTCACGTTCTACAATAAATTTCATATGCGTCAGGAAGATAATGTTCGAATGAGGTTAGAGAAATCTTCTTTGATGTCGTGGCTCTCTTCACGCAACTGCTCAATTTTACGGCAGGCATGGAGCACGGTGGTATGATCGCGGCCACCAAACGCATCGCCAATTTCCGGCAGGCTATGGTTGGTCAACTCTTTCGCCATTGCCATTGCCATCTGACGCGGACGTGCCACCGAGCGCGAACGGCGCTTCGACAGTAAATCCGCGACTTTGATCTTGTAGTATTCGGCCACCGTTTTCTGGATGTTATCGATGGTGACCAGCTTTTCCTGCAGCGCCAGTAAATCTCGCAGCGCTTCGCGCACGAAATCGATGGTGATCGCGCGGCCGGTAAAGTTGGCATTGGCGATGACGCGGTTCAGTGCCCCTTCCAGCTCACGCACATTGGAGCGCAGACGCTTGGCAATAAAGAAGGCGACTTCTCCCGGCAGGCGAATATCGTTTTCATCCGCTTTCTTCATCAGGATCGCCACACGCGTTTCCAGCTCAGGCGGCTCGATCGCGACGGTTAATCCCCAGCCAAAGCGCGACTTCAGGCGATCTTCAACACCATTGATCTCTTTTGGATAGCGATCCGAGGTCAAAATGATCTGCTGATTGCCTTCCAGCAGGGCGTTAAAGGTATGGAAAAACTCTTCCTGCGAGCGCTCTTTATTGGCAAAGAACTGAATGTCATCGATCAACAGTGCATCGACGGAGCGGTAATAACGCTTAAATTCTTCAATGGCGTTGTTCTGCAGCGCTTTTACCATGTCCTGCACAAAACGTTCTGAGTGCATGTAAACCACTTTGGCATTCGGCTTGCGCGCAATAATGCCATTTCCCACTGCATGTAACAGGTGAGTTTTACCTAAACCGGTTCCGCCATAAAGGAAGAGCGGGTTGTAAGCCCCACCAGGATTATCCGCCACCTGACGTGCCGCCGCGCGCGCCAGCTGGTTAGATTTACCTTCAACGAAGTTATCGAAGTTGTGGCGGTTATTCACATTTGAGCGGTAGGTAACATCCGCCGGGGCGGGCACTGAGTCCCAGCTTGGACGCAAGATTTGCGCCGGAGCAGGACGGTTTTCAACAGGAGCAGGGGTGCTGTAAGCCGCCATGGCTGGCTGGCTGGCTGCAACCTGCGCAGCCGGGCGCGTGCCCACTTCAAAACGCAGCAAAGGCACATTCGGACCGCAGAATTCATTCAGCAGCCCATTAATACTATTGAGATATTTATCCCGAACCCAGTCGAGTACAAACCGATTTGGTGCATACAAGGTCAGCGTATTGTCGTTTAATTCAGCTTGCAGCGGACGAATCCACATGCTGAATTCGGTGGCAGGAAGCTCATCCTGCAAACGGGCAAGACACTGTTGCCAAAGCGTAAGTGACACGGCGGACTCCACTCGTACAAAATCGATAAGAATTTCAGGCGCTAATAATAGAAACTGTCTTTTTTGACACAGGCGATCAGAAAGCGCCTGCGACCGCTATCCGCGGTAGTCATCCCTGGCGATCGCAGTGAGGATCGTCAGCGGAAGGGCGGATCATAGCGCAAAGCGGCACAGAGATCTTCCCTTTCTACACAGTTTTGATCCAATTTATCCACAGGCTAGTGAAGCGCTAATGAGTTTACGCTTTCTGTGGAAAAAGCGAGCGGTGATCTTGCTGAAAGAGGCAATTTTTCTGGTCGCCTCTCGTTTCCGCGCAATAAATCTGCAAATTGATCGCAAGAAGATCCGGCGCGATCCTTGCGCTTTACCCTATAGCCCGTATAATTCCCCACCCGGCATTATTGCGTGAAGCCTTGATGCCCGGAATCAGCGGGCTGTATCTGGTTTCCAGGTGCCGCGAACTGCGAAGTAAATTGACTCTGGACTGTACAATTATTACAATCCCGCCTCTTTATTAAAGACACATTGAGGCGTCGGTCGATTTACTGGCCCGAAAACGCGTCACCCAGTGAAAATTTTCAAGTTTAGGTAGAAATCGCCATGAAACGCACTTTTCAACCGTCCGTACTGAAGCGCAACCGTTCACACGGTTTCCGTGCTCGTATGGCAACAAAAAATGGTCGTCAGGTTCTGGCACGTCGTCGTGCTAAAGGCCGTGCTCGTTTGACCGTTTCTAAGTAATAAAGCTAACCCTCGTGGTTAAGCTCGCATTTCCCAGGGAGTTACGTTTGTTAACTCCCACTCATTTCACTTTCGTCTTCCAGCAGCCACAAAGAGCCGGTACGCCGCAAATCACCATCCTCGGCCGCCTTAACTCGCTGGGGCATCCCCGCATCGGTCTTACCGTCGCCAAAAAGCATGTGAAACGCGCCCATGAACGCAACCGGATCAAGCGATTGACCCGCGAAAGCTTTCGTCTGCGCCAACATGAGCTGCCTGCGATGGATTTTGTCATCGTGGCGAAAAAGGGGATTGCTGACCTCGATAACCGTGCGTTAACGGAAGCGTTGGAGAAACTATGGCGTCGTCACTGTCGCCTGGCTCGCGGCTCCTGATCGCCCTGATACGCGTTTATCAACGCGCCATCAGCCCACTACTTGGACCTCATTGTCGGTTCCATCCCACCTGCTCGCAGTATGGGATTGAGGCATTACGTCGTTTCGGCGTCGTAAAAGGTAGTTGGTTGACGATAAAACGCGTATTAAAATGCCACCCTTTGAACCCGGGTGGTGACGATCCTGTGCCGCCAAAAACCTTTGATACCAGAGAACATTAACGATGGATTCGCAACGCAATCTCTTTCTCATCGCTTTTCTGTTCGTGTCTTTTATGATCTGGCAAGCCTGGCAGACGGACCACGCTCCGCAGCCACAGCAGACTCAGACCACGCAGAACACAAGCAGCGCAGCGGGTGATGCCGCCTCTTCCGGCGTGCCGGCTAGCGGTCAGGGCCAAACGATCACCGTTAAGACTGATGTCCTGTCACTCAGCATCAATACTCGCGGTGGCGATATTGAGCAGGCACAGCTGCTGACTTACCCGGACAAACTGGGTTCAGACGCACCGTTCCAGCTGCTGGAAACCACCCCTGCCTTCGTTTATCAGGCGCAGAGTGGCTTAACCGGTCGTAATGGTCCGGATAACCCGAACAATGGCGCTCGTCCGCTGTTCACCACCACTCAGGATCACTTCGAGATGGCCGATGGCCAGACCGAGCTGCGCGTACCACTGACCTGGACCGATGAAAAAGGTGTGGTTTACACCAAAACCTTCGTGTTCAAGCGTGGCGACTTCGCGGTTAACGTTGACTACAACATCAATAACGCCTCGCAGCAGCCGCTGGAAGTGTCGATGTTTGGTCAGCTGAAGCAGACCATTGATCTGCCGAAGCATCGTGATACCGGCAGCAACAACTTTGCCCTGCACACCTTCCGTGGCGCAGCGTACTCGACCAGCGAAGCGAAATACGAAAAATACAAATTCGATACCATCGCGGATAACGAGAACCTGAACGCGACCACCAGCAATGGTTGGGTGGCGATGCTGCAGCAGTACTTTGCAACGGCTTGGGTGCCACGTACTCAGGGTAACAACACCCTGTACACCAGCAACCTCGGTAACGGCGTTGCGGCAATCGGTTATAAATCTTCACCGGTGACCGTGGCAGCAGGCGCACAGCAAGACCTGGGCGCGACCCTGTGGTTGGGGCCAGAAATCCAGGACAAGATGGCCGCTATCGCGCCTCACCTGGATCTGACTGTAGATTACGGTTGGTTGTGGTTCATCTCTCAGCCACTGTTTAAGCTGCTGAAGTTCCTGCACAGCTTTATCGGTAACTGGGGCTTCTCGATTATCGTTATCACCTTCATCGTTCGTGGCATCATGTACCCGCTGACCAAAGCGCAGTACACCTCCATGGCGAAGATGCGCATGCTGCAGCCGAAGATTCAGGCAATGCGTGAGCGTCTGGGCGATGACAAGCAGAAGCAGAGCCAGGAAATGATGGCGCTGTACAAAGCAGAGAAAGTGAACCCGCTGGGTGGCTGCTTGCCGCTGGTTATCCAGATGCCTATCTTCCTGGCCTTGTACTACATGCTGTCAGGTTCGATTGAACTGCGTCATGCACCGTTCATTCTGTGGATTCATGACCTCTCCGCGCAGGATCCGTACTACATTCTGCCGGTTATCATGGGTATCACCATGTTCTTCATCCAGAAGATGTCACCGACCACCGTGACCGATCCGATGCAGCAGAAGATCATGACCTACATGCCGGTTATCTTTACCGTGTTCTTCCTGTGGTTCCCTGCGGGTCTGGTGCTGTACTACATCGTCAGTAACCTGGTGACCATCCTCCAGCAGCAGCTGATTTATCGCGGGCTGGAAAAACGTGGTCTGCACAGCCGCGACAAGAAGAAAGCGTAACGTCTGACTGCAACAGCAGCAGCGTATACTCAAGGGGCGGCATTTATGTCGCCCTGTTTTTTTATGTGAAAAGAGAGAAAGACATGAGCCACAGCGACACCATTGTTGCCCAGGCGACGCCTCCTGGCCGTGGCGGCGTCGGTATTCTGCGTATTTCCGGTGCCAAAGCCGCTGACGTCGCGCAAGCCGTACTCGGCAAATTGCCGAAGCCGCGCTATGCCGACTACTTGCCGTTCAACGATGCGGATGGCAGCGTGCTGGATCAGGGGATTGCGCTGTGGTTTCCTGGCCCCAACTCTTTCACCGGCGAAGATGTGCTGGAGCTGCAGGGGCACGGCGGCCCGGTCATTCTGGATCTGTTGCTGAAACGCATTGTGGCGCTGTCGGGTGTACGCATTGCCCAGCCAGGTGAATTTTCCGAGCGAGCCTTCCTAAACGACAAACTCGATCTGGCGCAGGCGGAAGCGATCGCCGACCTGATCGACGCCAGTTCAGAGCAGGCCGCGCGTTCCGCCGTGAATTCACTGCAAGGCGCATTTTCCCTGCGCATCAATACACTCGTGGAAGCACTCACTCACCTGCGCATCTACGTGGAGGCCGCTATCGACTTCCCGGATGAGGAGATCGATTTTCTGTCTGACGGCAAAATCGAAGGTCAGCTTAATGCGGTGATCGGCGATCTTGATAACGTGCGCGCCGAAGCGCGTCAAGGCAGCCTGCTGCGCGAAGGAATGAAAGTGGTGATTGCTGGTCGTCCTAATGCCGGTAAATCCAGCTTGCTGAATGCCCTCGCCGGTCGTGAAGCCGCGATTGTCACCGATATCGCTGGCACCACGCGTGACGTGCTGCGTGAGCATATTCATATCGACGGCATGCCGCTGCACATCATCGATACTGCGGGGCTGCGTGAAGCCAGTGATGAAGTTGAGCGAATTGGAATTGAGCGCGCCTGGCAGGAAATCGAGCAAGCCGATCGCGTGCTGTTTATGGTCGATGGCACCACCACCGACGCCACCGAAGCGGCCGCAATCTGGCCTGATTTTGTCGCACGTTTACCGGCACAACTGCCGATTACTGTGGTGCGTAACAAAGCCGATATGACCGGCGAAGTGCTGGGTCTGACAGAAGTGAATGATCACTCACTGATTCGTCTTTCTGCGCGGACGGGGGAAGGCGTGGATGCACTGCGCGACCATCTAAAACAGAGCATGGGCTTCTCTGGCAATATGGAAGGTGGCTTCCTGGCACGCCGACGCCATCTGCAGGCATTAGAGTTAGCAGCCACTCACTTACAGCAGGGTAAAGACCAGCTGCTGGGTGCATGGGCCGGTGAACTGCTGGCGGAAGAGCTGCGTCTGGCTCAGCAGGCGCTGAGCGAGATCACCGGTGAATTCACCTCCGACGACCTGCTCGGCAGGATTTTCTCAAGTTTCTGTATTGGTAAGTAGTCTTTACCCTGTTTCCCCCATCACTGTTTGGTTGGGGGAAACATGCGTCTTTGTTATTTGGCACCCCCTCTCCTTTGCAGTATAACGATCGCTGGCCCGTGCTAAAGCGTATCGGCCTCACCCACGATTCATGCTAAACATTAGGCGCAAGTTGCTGCCTGAACAGGAGAGAAACATGAGTACACCGCTCGACAGCGTGGCGCTGAACGCGCTGTTCAATGACGCTCGCACCCACAGCTACTGGCAGGACAAACCGATTTCTCACGATGTGCTGCAGCAACTCTATAGCCTGACCGCGCTCGGCCCGACTTCAGCCAACTGTTCACCAGGACGGTTCGTGTTTGTCACTTCGCAGGAAGGCAAAGAGAAGCTGAAACCTGCGCTCTCCTCCGGCAACGTGGACAAAACCATGGCAGCACCGGCAACGGTGATCGTGGCGTGGGATCCTGAGTTCTATGAAGCGCTGCCCAAACTCTTCCCGCACGGTGATGCGCGTAGCTGGTTCACCAGCAGCCCGGATTTGGCTAAAGAGACGGCTTTCCGCAATAGCAGCCTGCAAGCGGGTTATCTGATTCTGGCGGCACGTTCGCTGGGCCTGGATGCCGGCCCGATGTCCGGTTTTGACCCATCAAAAGTCAATGAAGCCTTCTTCAGCGAAAGCAAATGGCAGGTGAACTTACTGATTAATCTGGGCTATGGCGAGGCCAGCAAACTGCATGCGCGTTTACCGCGTCTGGGCTTTGATGAAGCCAGCAAATTTGCCTGATTGAGCATAGGCGTCGCAAGCCATGCGACGCCCACTTTGCACCGTTAGCCCAGCGAGTGAAAACCGCTGTTGAAATAGACCATCGGCTCCGCCGCTTCACCTGGCAGTGAAATGCCAACGATGCGCGCCAGCAGCACGCTGTGCGTATTCCACTCCACCACTTTCTCCAGCTGGCAGTCAAAACTCACCAATGCATCAGCCAGCACCGGTGCACCGGTGTTCAGCGTTTGCCACTCACCGCTCTGGAAGCGTTCTGCGCGACGTGCAGACTGACTGAACTGCGCGCATAAATCGTCATGCTGTTCACGCAAGACGTTCACAGCGAAATGGCCAGCATTCACAAATGCGTCGTGGCTGGATGCACTACGATTAACACACACCAGCAGGCTTGGCGGCTCGGCAGCCAGTGAGCTAACGGAGGTCGCAATCAGACCCAGCTTTTCGCCCTGAAACTCAGTGGTCACTAAAGAAACGCCTGCGGTCAGGCGGCGCATACCATGACGAAATTCATCAAGTGAGATTGATTCCTGGCGAGTAAGTGAAGTTACTGACATAAAAAAACTCCGACGTGCATGCTGCTGCGATGGGCACGATTATCTTGAGGTGGATTGTTCACGCACTTAGATGTGCTTTTGGTTGCCCAAATCCTACACTACCTCAGACTTTACGGCACCCTATCCGCGCAAAATCAGCAAAAGCGTTATATGCAAATTCAACTGATGGGATTAGCCGCCGCTTCGGTCTTATCTGATTTTTGGTCATTGCATGTTATGCCGGATGCAAACCTCTGAGAAAATTCCTACAATAGCGCCGATGATTATCTGACCATTTTCACGGAGCGACAGATGGCTAGTCATTTTGTACGTTGGATGGGTAACTCGCCGCTCTCTTCAGAGCTGTTTCGGGTTCCACAGGATGTGATTAACAGCGCCGAGCGCTTCCCTGACAAGCGCCGTAGCCGTTTTCTCGCCGCACGCGAATTGCTGGCTCAGCTGATGCTGCGTGTCTATGGCATTCGTGAACTCCCGCCGCTTGTGACCACCAGCAGCGGACGACCTTGCTTTGCCGATCCTAACCTCCCTGACTTTAGTATTGCGTACGCCGGTAATATGGTCGGTGTGCTGCTGGCGGAAGAAGGCGGACGTGCGGGGTTGGATATGGAGATTGTCCGCGCCCACAGCCGTCAGACGCAGGACACGCTCACGCAGGATCTCTCATCGGGTGAGAAAGCGTGGATCAACGCGCAGCAGGATTTTATGGAAGCGGTGACGCAAATCTGGACACTGCGCCAGAGCATCCTCAAATTGACCGGTGAAAGTGAGAACGGTGCCGGTTCGCTGCAGTTGCACCCTGCTGCCGGCCGTCTGCGCTCCAGCGTGTTTCCGGATATTCAGGCGGTCTGTGATGCCGAGCCGATGCTGGTGTGGTCGTGCGCGCTCTCTCCGGGCACTGAGCGCTTATGCCTGTGGGAGATTGATGCACAACAGCAATGGCACCCATTGCGCGACGTTGAAATGAGCAAACCGAATATTGGCCCGCGCTCACTGCGTCTGACCAGCCTCACTCCCACACCCCAGGAAATCGGACATCTCTAACAAAACAGGCCGCAATCGCGGCCTGTTGTTTTTAGTGCGCGTCGATAAACGCGATTTTTAGCACAAACAGCAGGGCAACAATCACCACGCACGGGCTGATTTCACGCCAGCGTCCTGTGCCAAGCTTCATCACACAGTACGAGATGAAGCCCAGCGCGATACCTTCGGTGATCGAGAAGCTGAATGGCATCATCGCCGCCGTGACAAACGCCGGGACCGCTTCGGTGAGATCGTCCCAGCGCACGCGTGACAGTGACGCCGTCATCAAGACTCCCACATAGATAAGCGCACCTGCCGCCGCATAAGAAGGCACCATCGCGGCCAGCGGTGACAGGAACATCACCAGCAGGAACAGAATCCCGGTGATGACCGCCATCAAGCCGGTACGGCCACCAATCGCCACGCCGGAAGAGCTTTCGATATACGCCGTCACTGAAGAGGTGCCGATGAGCGAACCGGTCACCGAGCTGATGCTATCAACATACAGCGCCTGCTTCATACGCGGGAAAGTGCCCTTTTCATCGGTCAGTCCGGCCTTATCGGTGACACCGATCAGCGTGCCGGAAGAGTCGAACAGGTTGACCAGCATAAAGGAGAAGATCACTCCCGCCATGCCGATGTTGAACGCCCCTTTAATATCGACCTGACCCACTACTGCGGTCACGGCCGGCGGCGCGGCAAACACACCGCTGAATTTCACATCGCCAATGGCTAAGCCAATCGCCGTAGTGACCACAATCGATACCAGCACCGCCGCGTGGATATTGCGTGAGGCCAGAATCGCGATAATGAAGAAGCCCAGCGCCCCCAGCAGTACGCTATGCGAGGTCAGGTTCCCGACCGTCACAATGGTGTCGGCATTCGGCACGATGATACCGGCGTTTTTCAGGCCCATCATGGCGATAAACAGGCCGATACCGGCGGTGATGCCGACGCGCAGACTCATCGGGATATTAGCAATCATCCAGTAGCGCACACGCAACAGCGTGAGGATCAGCAGACCCAGTGCGCCCCAGAAGATCGCCCCCATACCAACCTGCCATGAGTAACCCATCGCGCCGACCACCACAAACGCGAAGAAGGCGTTCAGCCCCATCGCCGGTGCCAGCGCGACCGGCAAGTTCGCCACCAGCCCCATCAGGATGCTACCAAAGGCCGCTATCAAACAGGTGGTGACAAACACCGCCTGAGTATCCATGCCTGCGGCGCCCAGAATTTGCGGGTTTACAAAGACGATATACACCATCGTCAGGAAAGTCGTGAAACCGGCGATCACTTCGGTGCGCGCGGTTGTGCCGTGTTCCTGCAGCTTAAAGATGCGCTGCAACAAGCCCTGATTGTTCATTCAACTGTCCCGGAAAAAAATTTATCGCCGCGTATCCTATAGATTTTAGCGCAGCAAAACACTGATTATTCGCAAACGGTTGCCGGGGTCGCTTTCTACGCTCAGTGCGCTAGAGTGTCAGCTGGCTGTTTAATAAAAGGATGATGTGCGATGTCAGTTGAATGTGTGTTTTTCGATTGCGACGGTACGCTGGTCGACAGTGAAGTGATCTGTACGCAATCCTACGTCAACACCTTTGCCCAATACGGTATTGAGCTCTCTTTGCAGCAGATGTTTGAGCAGTACAAAGGGGTAAAGCTCTATGACATCGTGCGGGATGTACTGGCGCAGCATCAGAAAGAGGTGCCGTTAGACGAGTTCGAAGCGGCGTATCGCGCGGATGTCGCCCGCCTGTTTGACCTCGACCTGAAGCCGATTGCCGGTGCCAAAGCGCTGGTGGAAAGCGTGAAAGTGCCGATGTGCGTGGTCTCCAACGGGACAGTGAAGAAGATGCAGCACTCGCTGGGTTTAACCGGCATGCTGCCATACCTCGAAGGTCGGCTGTACAGCGGTTATGACATTAACCACTGGAAGCCCGATCCCGAGTTGATGTATCACGCGGCGGAGCAAATGCAGGTGCCGATTGAGAAGTGCATTCTGGTGGATGATTCAGAAGCCGGTGCGCGTGCGGGGATCGCGGCGGGCATTCCGGTATTTTACTACTGCGCTGATGCGCACAATCCGGAGTTGGATCATCCGCTGGTGACGCGCTTTGATGATATGACGCAACTGCCCGCACTGTGGCGCGCACGGGGTTGGGATTTGGTGTAAACCCAGGGCGTCATGAATGTCGCCCCTGCAGAAACCGGCGCACGATGTCCGGGCAATGCAGGATGCAAATCGACTGACCCCAAAAGTGTTACCTCTGTGGTCGGTCTGATCTGTTACCTCTGTGCCCGGTGGAACCTGGTGCTGCCTCTACAGAGGCCGATGTGCGATTTTGATCTGTTCGCAGATCTAATAGGGTGCGCATTTATGCGCACCAGGTAACCTAAACGCCTTAGCCAATCGCGCCCAGTGAATCCTCGTTGCTCTGCTTCTTCGGCAGCAGGAACAGGGTGGCAACAATATCCAGCAGGTAAATCAGCGCCAGCAGCGTGATCGCCGCGGTAAACGAGATTTGCGCCGCCAGCAGACCAATCACCAGTGGACCAAAACCGCCGACACCGCGTCCAAGGTTGAACAACACGTTCTGCGCAGTGGCGCGCGCCTGCGGTGGGAAGGTGTCCGAGATCAGCGCGCCGTAACCGCCAATCATGCCATTCACAAACATCCCCATGATCGCGCCGGTAAACAGCATGACGGTAGGATCGCGCAACTGCGCATACACCACCACCATGGCGACCGCGCCAAACTGGTACAGCAGAAAGATTTTCCAGCGCGCGAAGCGATCGGCCAATACGCCAAACAGCCAGATACCAAAGGTCATGCCCACCACGGTCACCGCCGTCCACAAGCCGGATTTCGTCAGGCTAAAACCAAAGCTGGATGAGAGGTAACTTGGCATCCAGATCATCAGACCGTAATAACCGAAGTTCTGCACTGAGCAGAGGATGAAAATCCCGAGACTGGCTTTGCTGGTGGCGCGATCGGCAAACAGCAATTTGATGCGCGCGGCGAATGACAGCTGTGGCGTCTTCTCAACATGGCGTGTGAAACCCTCCGGCTCCCCCATACTGCGACGAATCACGAAGGACACTAGCGCGGGCAGTAAACCCACCAGGAACATGCCGCGCCAGCCGATCACACTCAGTAGCGGCGGAGTAATAAACGCCGCCAGCAGCACACCGAGCTGCCAGCCGATGCCGACCCATGCCGAGGCGCGATTACGCTTCTCCTTCGGCCAGGCTTCCGCAATCAGTGCCATGCCAATACCAAACTCACCGCCTAAGCCCACGCCCGCCAGCGTGCGATAGGCCAACAGATCCCAGTAGCCCTGCGCCACCGCGCACAGCCCGGTGAAGATTGAGAACATCAGGATCGTCACGGTAAGAATACGGATACGACCATAGCGATCGCTGAGATGACCAAACACAATGCCACCGATCACCGCGCCGATCAGCGTCCAGGTGACCAGCGAACCGGCCTGAGAGGGATCGAGCGCCAGCGAGACGCTGATCGCCGGTAACATAAAGCCCAGAATTAACAGATCGAAGCCGTCCATCGCATAGCCACTAATGGCAGCAACCATCGCTTTTGCCGGCGTCACGGCGTTTTTTTTCGTTATTGGGGAAGACATTTAACAGCACCTGGCAGAAAAAAGTGCGCCAAGTATAAAGAGAGGGAATCGCGGAGACCAATCAGAAATGAAGATGGCTGCCTGTTTGCCACAGTGGCAACAGGCAGCCGAAACGGCAATTAAGAGGGTTTATTGCTGCCGTCGTCACCTGACAGCAGTTCATCCAGCTTGTCGCCGCCAACGTGACGGAAATCCTGACCTTTAACGAAATAGAAGATAATTTCGCAGATGTTCTGGCAACGGTCACCGATACGCTCGATAGCGCGGGCACAGAACAGCGCCGTCAATACACTTGGGATGGTGCGGGGATCTTCCATCATGTAGGTCATCAGCTGACGCACAATGCCTTCGTACTCTTTGTCGACCTTCTTATCTTCACGATAGATCTTAATGGCTTCATTCAGATCCATACGCGCGAAGGCATCCAGCACGTCGTGCAGCATCTGCACGGTGTGGCGACCCAGAGACTCCAGGCTCACCAGCAGAGGCAAGTGCTGCTGGCTGAACTTCTCCAGCGCGGTGCGGCTGATTTTCTCCGCAACGTCACCGATACGTTCCAGCTCAGAGATAGTCTTGATGATCGCCATGACCAGACGCAAATCGATCGCGGTTGGCTGACGTTTGGCGATGATGCGCACGCAGGCTTCATCAATCTCCACTTCCATCATGTTGACCTTCTGGTCACCGTCGATGACGCGACGTGCCAGCTCGCCATCCTGGTTGTGCATCGCGGTAATGGCGTCAGTGAGTTGCTGCTCCACCATGCCACCCATGATCATCACCTGAGTGCGAATGTGCTCCAGCTCCGCGTTGAACTGACCGGAGATGTGTTTGTTCAGATTTAAATTATCCATGTGCGTCTCCTGAATCAGCCGTAACGACCGGTGATGTAATCTTCGGTCTGCTTCTGCGCGGGCTTGGTAAACAGTGTATCGGTGTCGCTGAATTCGATCAGCTCGCCCAGATACATGAAAGCGGTATGGTCAGAACAACGCGCGGCCTGCTGCATGTTGTGCGTCACGATCACCACGGTGTAATCCTGCTTCAGCTCGGTGATCAGCTCTTCAATACGACCGGTAGAGATCGGGTCGAGGGCTGAGCATGGCTCATCCAGTAACAGGACTTCCGGGCGAATCGCGATACCGCGTGCGATACACAGACGCTGCTGCTGTCCGCCTGAGAGACTGTAACCGCTCTGATGCAGCTTGTCTTTGGTTTCATTCCACAGCGCGGCTTTGGTCAGCGCCCACTGCACACGCTCGTCCATATCGGCACGTGACAGCTTTTCAAACAGACGCACGCCAAACGCGATGTTGTCATAAATCGACATCGGGAACGGCGTTGGCTTCTGGAACACCATGCCAACGCGTGCGCGCAGCAGGGCAATATCCTGATGGGAAGCCAGAATATTGTCGCCATCCAGCAGAATGTCACCTTCAGCACGCTGCTCAGGGTAGAGCGAGTACATTTTGTTGAAGGTGCGCAGCAGGGTGGATTTACCACAGCCTGATGGTCCGATGAAGGCGGTGACCTGGTTCTTTGCGATATCCAGGTTAATGTTCTTCAGAGCGTGAAACTTTCCGTAATAGAAGTTCAGATTGCGAACCTGAATTTTACCGGCAGAAGTCGTTGCCATACTCATTGCTCATCTCTCATGTGCAGCGCCGCCGAAGCCGCGCCGGGAAATTAATGTTTGCCCTTGGCGAAAACCACTCGCGCGACAATGTTCAGCAGCAGCACGCACAGGGTAATGATCAACACACCCGCCCATGCCAGGCTTTGCCACTCGGCAAATGGGCTCATGGCGAATTTGAAAATCGTCACCGGCAGGTTGGCGATCGGCTGCATCATGTCGGTACTCCAGAACTGGTTCGACAGCGCAGTAAACAGCAGCGGTGCAGTTTCGCCCGCGATACGTGCCACGGCCAGCAGGACACCGGTAATGATGCCGGAGACTGAAGCTTTCAGCGTAATGGCCGAAATCATCTTCCACTTCGGCGTACCCAGTGCATAAGCCGCTTCACGCATGCTGTCAGGTACCAGACGCAGCATGTTTTCAGAAGTACGGATCACGATAGGAATCTGCAACAGCGCCAAGGCAACCACGCCCGCCCAGCCCGAGAAGTGCTGCATCTGCGCGACCACAATGGTGTAGACAAACAGACCGACCACAATGGAGGGGGCAGAAAGCAGGATGTCGTTGATGAAACGAATCACTTCTGCCAGCCAGTGCTTACGACCATACTCGGCAAGATAGATACCAGCCATGATACCCAGCGGTGTACCAATCACCGTTGACCACAGAATAAGTAACCCACTGCCCGCCAGGGCGTTGGCTAAACCACCGCCTGCGGTGTTCGGTGGCGGGGTTGATTCAGTGAACAGTGACCAGCTCAGACCATCAATGCCTTTGGTGACGGTAGTGAACAGAATCCACACCAGCCAGAACAGGCCAAAGGCCATGGTCAGCATCGACAGCGTCAGTGCCACTTTATTTTTAGCGCTGCGACGTGCCTGCATTTTACGGCGCGAGGCTTCCAGCTCAGCACGAGCATGCATTTCGATAGCGGTCATGAACGGGCTCCTTCACTCTTCGCCAGGCGCAGGATCATCAGTTTGGAGATGGCCAGTACGATAAAGGTAATCACGAACAGAATCAGACCCAGTTCCATCAATGCCGCCACATGCACACCGGATTCAGCTTCAGCGAATTCGTTCGCCAGCGCGGAGGTGATACTGTTGCCCGGCATAAACAGCGAGGCGCTGTCGAGCTGGTAGGTGTTACCGATGATGAAGGTCACCGCCATGGTTTCACCCAGTGCACGACCCAGGCCCAGCATCACACCACCGATTACACCGTTTTTGGTGAACGGCAGCACGATACGCCAGATCACTTCCCACGTGGTGCAACCAATACCGTAGGCGGACTCTTTCATCATCACTGGCGTCTGCTCAAACACATCACGCATGACCGATGCAATGTACGGAATGATCATGATGGCGAGGATCACGCCAGCGGCCAGAATACCGATACCGAATGCCGGGCCTGAGAACAGGGCACCCACAATGGGAATGTTCGACATGATGTTGCCGACCGGTGTCTGGAAGTACTCAGCGAACAGCGGGGCGAAGATAAACAGGCCCCACATGCCGTAAACGATACTCGGGATCGCTGCCAGCAACTCAATTGCGGTACCCAGCGGGCGACGCAACCAGTTAGGTGCCAGTTCCGTCAGGAATAGCGCAATGCCAAAGCTCACCGGCACAGCGATGATTAAGGCAATGATGGAGGTGACGAGGGTGCCGTAGATCGGTACCAGCGCACCAAATTGTTCGTTTGGCGCATCCCAGGTTTTGGTCCATAAGAAGGAAAAACCAAATTTTTGGATGCTTGGCCAGGAGGAGAAAATCAGGGAGACGATAATGCCACCCATCAACAACAACACGATAAGCGCGGAAAGTTTCACCAGCGCGCCGAAAATCATGTCACCTTGTTTACCTGGGGCTTTGAACGTCGGCTTAGTGGCAGCCATAAGTTTCTCGGTTCTCAGAGGAAGTTCAGGGCGGCATACCATGCCGCCCATCGGGTTGGTCAGTCAGGGGAGACTGACCGGGTCATTCGCTTACTTGTAAATCGCTTTGCCTGAGCTGTCTTTGATGTTCGCTTTCCAGGCAGTACGAATCTGGTTAGCGACGCTTTCTGGCAGCGCGGCGTAATCCAGTGAGGTTGCAGTTTTGCTGCCGCCTTTGTAAGCCCAGTCGAAGAACTTCAGCACTTCAGCACCTTTCTCAGCATTCGCCTGGTCTTTGTAGATCAGGATGAAAGTGGTTGAGGTGATCGGCCATGCATCGTTGCCTTTCTGGAAGGTCAGGTCTTGAGCGAAAGACTCGCTCCAGTTTGCGCCTTTGGCAGCGTTAGCAAAGCTGGCTTCGCTTGGTGCAACAGATTTACCGTCAGCATCAACCAGTTTGGTGTAGGTCAGGTTGTTCTGCTTAGCGTACGCATATTCAACGTAGCCGATTGAACCCGGCAGACGCTGTACGAAGGCTGCGACACCGTCGTTACCTTTACCACCCAGACCGGTTGGCCAGTTAACGGTGTTGCCTTTACCAATTTTGCTGTTCCAGTCTGCGTTGACTTTAGACAAGTAGCTGGTGAACACGAAAGAGGTACCTGAACCATCTGCGCGGCGAACCACGTTGATGTTGGTGTCTGGCAGTTTCACGCCTGGGTTCAGCTTAGTGATCGCCGGGTCGTTCCACTTTTTGATGTTGCCCAGGTAGATATCGCCAACGGTTTTTCCGTCCAGCGTCAGTTCACCTGATTTAACACCTGGGATGTTAACGGCCAGAACCACGCCACCGATAACGGTAGGGAACTGGAACAGACCATTTTTTTCCAAATCGGCATCCGCCATCGGCGCATCTGACGCACCGAAATCAACGGTTTTAGCGATGATCTGCTTAACGCCGCCTGAAGAACCAATACCCTGATAGTTGATTTTGCTACCGGTGGCTTGCTGGTATTCTGCTGCCCACTTGGCATAAACCGGTGCCGGGAATGTACCGCCAGCGCCAGTCAGGTCGGTGGCTGCAAAAGCAGATACCGCGCTTACTGCGAAGGTGGCGGCGAGGATTCGGGCTACGGATGTACGCATCAGTGTCATGTTCCCTCCAGGGGATTTAAAAAAAATCAGGCTCAATGCCATTTTAGTTGGAGTCAGTGATTGCTGCTGGAGGGAAAATAGGACAGTTTGATGACAGTGAAATGTACGAAATATGACAGTTATATGACACCGTTTAAAAAGCAAGCGGACCCGTTGCAGGCCCGCCCTTTTTATAGATTATTCAACAGTAACCGATTTTGCCAGGTTACGGGGCTGGTCAACGTCGGTGCCTTTAATCAGCGCAACATGATACGAAAGCAGCTGCAACGGCACGGTATAGAAGATCGGTGCTATCACCTCTTCGACGTGTGGCAGTGAGATAATTTTCATGCCTTCGCTGTCGGTGAAACCCGCATCCTGATCGGCAAATACATATAGCAAACCGCCGCGCGCACGCACCTCTTCAATATTCGATTTCAGCTTCTCCAGTAGCTCGTTATTCGGCGCAACGACGATCACCGGCATATCGGCATCAATTAGCGCCAGCGGGCCGTGCTTGAGCTCTCCGGCGGCGTAGGCTTCTGCGTGAATATAGGAGATCTCTTTCAGCTTCAGCGCGCCTTCCATCGCGATCGGATACTGATCGCCACGGCCCAGGAACAAGGCATGATGCTTGTCAGAGAAACCTTCAGCCAGGCTTTCAATCACTTTATCCTGCGCCAACATCTGCTCAATGCGGCTTGGCAATGCCTGCAGCGCATGCACAATTTCGTGCTCGGTTTCTGGCTTCATGCCATGCAGACGACCCAGTTTTGCCACCAGCATCAGCAACACCGCCAACTGCGTGGTGAAGGCTTTCGTTGAGGCCACACCAATTTCGGTGCCGGCTTTGGTCATCAGCGCCAGATCGGATTCACGCACCAGCGAAGAGCCGGCAACGTTACAGATGGCCAGCGAACCGAGATAACCCAGCTCTTTAGACAAGCGAAGCGCGGCCAGCGTATCGGCGGTTTCACCCGATTGCGACAAGGTGATCAGCAGACTGTTTTTACGCACAGCGGATTTGCGATAGCGGAATTCGGAGGCGATTTCCACATCGCAAGGAATGTTGGCCAGCGACTCAAACCAGTAGCGCGACACCATCCCGGAGTTATACGAGGTACCGCAGGCGATAATCTGGATGTGCTCAACCTTGCTCAGCAAGGCTTCGGCATTGGCACCCAGTTCGCTGAGATCGATCTGCCCATGATTAAAACGACCAGTGATGGTGTTTTTAATCGCGTTCGGCTGCTCATAGATCTCTTTCTGCATGTAGTGACGATAGGCACCTTTATCACCAGCATCGTACTGCGCCGTGGATTCGATTTCCGCGCGTTTGGCTGGCTTGCCATCACGATCGATGATGGTGACTTCACGGCGCGTAATCTCGGCGATATCACCCTCTTCCAGGTACATAAAGCGGCGGGTCACCGGCAGCAGCGCCAGTTGGTCAGAAGCAATGAAGTTTTCACCCACGCCACGGCCAATCACCAGCGGGCTACCTGAACGCGCAGCCACCAGCACGGATGGATCGCGGCTGTCCATGATCACCATGCCATAAGCTCCGCGCAGTTGCGGGATCACGCGCAGTACCACTTCACGCAATGTGCCGCCCTGCTTCTGCTCCCAGTGCACCAGATGCGCCACCACTTCGGTGTCCGTTTCTGAGGCAAACTGGTAACCGCGTTCGATCATCTGCGCACGCAATGGCTCATGGTTCTCAATGATGCCGTTATGCACAATGATAATGTGCTCAGAGACATGCGGATGCGCATTGGCTTCTGATGGCTCACCGTGGGTTGCCCAACGCGTATGAGCAATACCAGTGCCACCAATCAGTGGCTGCTGCTCTGCGGCTTCAGCCAGATTAGCCACTTTACCAAGACGACGCAGACGCGTCATATGTCCCTGGCGATCGACAACGGCCAGACCCGCAGAGTCATAACCGCGATACTCAAGACGACGCAGACCTTCCAGCAGAATTTCTGCGATGTCACGCTGCGCTACTGCACCAACAATTCCACACATAATAGTTTCCTGACTTCATGGCTTTCGGCCATTACGTTGTCTTCTGACCTGATTATTCCCCGAGCCTTGTAGAGAGTGGGGGATCTACCCTTCATACATCAAATTTCAGGTGCGTTGGCTACGCGCATTCACCTCAGTCACTGACTTCAGTCAGCTCCTGAGGACTCGCGCTTGCCGCCTTTCAGAAACTCGAATGATTTCGGGTAGTTTTTTTCACGGGTCGATCTTTGCCGACCCTTAAAATTTATTTTTTCTTAACCGGACGCTGCCAGCCAGACTTCTGATTCTGTTCTTTGCGGTTGTAGACCAAATCGGCGGCGGTGACATCGTTCATTACCGTGGTACCTGCAGCGATGGTCGCGCCAGCCGCGACGGTGACCGGAGCCACCAACTGGGTATCGGAGCCGACAAACACGTTGTCGCCGATAATGGTTTTCGATTTATTCGCGCCATCGTAGTTACAGGTAATGGTGCCAGCCCCGATGTTTACGCCCGCGCCAATTTCTGCGTCGCCAAGATACGAAAGATGACCCGCTTTGGAACCTTTGCCCAAGATGGCCTTTTTCATCTCAACGAAATTGCCGACATGTGCCTCTTCCGCCAACTCGCTGCCAGGACGCAGACGCGCGAACGGGCCAACGGTGCAGGCAGCGGCTAAGGTGGCATCTTCGAGGACTGAATAAGGGCTGATTTCACAATCATCACCAATCACGCTGTTTTTGATGATGCACCCAGCGCCAATTTTGACGCGGTCGCCCAATGTCACGGTGCCTTCAATGATAACGTTGGTATCGATCTCGACATCACGCCCATGTTGCAGCGAACCGCGCAGGTCGAAACGCGCAGGATCGCGCAGCATGACGCCCGCCAGCAGCAGTTGTTCTGCCTGCTCGCTCTGATAGGCACGCTCCAGCGTGGCCAGTTGCAGGCGGTTATTCACACCATCGGTCTCACTGATACGCGCAGGATGTACCGCGTTGATCACGCGACCTTCGTGATGCGCCATGGCGATGATATCGGTGATATAAAACTCGCCTTGAGCATTGTTATTGTTGAGCTGCGCCAGCCAGCGTTTGAGGTCGCCGCCGTTGGCAATCAGGATGCCGGTGTTAATTTCCTGAATCTTAAGTTGTTCTGCTGAGGCATCTTTCTGCTCAATGATGCCGGTCACCGTGCCGTTTTTACGCACGATGCGACCATAGCCGGTAGGGTTGTCTAACACCACGGTGAGCAAACCGATTCCACCTTCAGGTTTCGCTTCACGCAAACGCTGTAAAGTGGCTTGCGAGATCAGTGGCACATCGCCGTACAGCATCAGGATGTCTTCGTCATCGGCAAAGAAAGGTGCCGCCTGCTGCATCGCATGGCCGGTACCCAGCTGTTCAGCCTGCAATACCCAGTTCAGGGTGTTGTGGGCTAGTTTCTCTTGCAGCAGATCGCCGCCGTGACCGTACACCAGATGCACCTGCTGGGCTCCAAGGCCGGTCGCCGCATCAATCACATGCTGAACCATCGGTTTGCCTGCCAGGGTGTGCAGTACTTTGGGCAGATCGGAATACATACGGGTGCCTTTGCCAGCGGCTAAAATCACCACACTCATTGCGCTTGTAGACATAACTATCCAGACTCAATTTAACTTTCGAAAGTGTAAGGTTTACCTCTGAGATTACTACATTTTTCTCGGACCGAAATTAGCGGATAAAGATGAAAGGGTGATCGGGGATAAAACCAGTGCCGGCCTGGGCATCACGCGATGCACTTTGCCGATGAAATCGGGCAGAGCAAGACAACATCTCCCTCCCCCAAAGCAGGATGATTTATCGCGCGCAAAAAAAATGCCAACCCAATGGGCTGGCATTTCGTGACGCATAAAGCCTGATTACATCGCTTTCTTGGTCAGCTCGATTACACGCAGTTTCGCGATAGCTTTCGCCAGTTCCGCAGAGGCCTGAGCATAGTCCACATCACCGTGGCTGCTGTTCATGTGCTCTTCTGCTTTACGTTTCGCTTCCAGCGCGCGCGCTTCGTCGAGGTCTTCACCGCGAATCGCGGTGTCGGCCAGAACGGTCGTGCTGCCCGGCTGTACTTCCAGCACGCCGCCAGAGAGGTAGATATACTCCTCTTCGCCGTGCTGTTTCACGATGCGAATCATACCAGGCTTGATGGCTGTCAGCAGCGGGGCGTGGCCAGGGTAAATACCCAGCTCACCTTCGCTACCTGACACCTGGATGCGCTCAACCAGACCGGAGAACATTTGTTGCTCCGCGCTGACAACGTCCAGATGATAAGTCATAGCCATACTATTCCTCCTGGGAAACCGTTATTACAGTTTCTTCGCTTTTTCTACAGCTTCTTCGATAGCGCCGACCATGTAGAACGCCTGCTCTGGCAGGTGGTCGAATTCGCCTTCCATGATGCCTTTGAAGCCACGGATAGTGTCTTTCAGGGTCACGTACTTACCTGGAGAACCGGTGAAGACTTCAGCAACGAAGAACGGCTGAGACAGGAAGCGCTGAATCTTACGCGCACGTGCCACCAACAGTTTGTCTTCTTCAGACAGCTCGTCCATACCGAGGATGGCGATGATGTCTTTCAGTTCCTGGTAACGCTGCAGCAGAGACTGCACGCCACGCGCAACGTCGTAGTGCTCCTGACCCACGATCAGTGGATCCAGCTGACGGCTGGTTGAATCCAGCGGGTCAACAGCTGGGTAGATACCCAGAGAGGCGATCTGACGGCTCAGCGTAACGGTTGAGTCTAAGTGAGCAAAGGTGGTTGCTGGTGATGGGTCGGTCAAGTCATCCGCAGGAACGTAAACGGCCTGTACAGAGGTGATTGAACCCGTCTTAGTGGAGGTAATACGCTCCTGCAACACACCCATCTCTTCTGCCAGCGTTGGCTGGTAGCCTACCGCAGATGGCATACGACCCAGCAGTGCTGATACTTCAGTACCGGCCAGGGTGTAACGGTAGATGTTATCGATGAACAGCAGAACGTCACGGCCTTCATCACGGAATTTCTCCGCCATGGTCAGACCGGTCAGTGCTACGCGCAGACGGTTACCCGGCGGCTCGTTCATCTGGCCATACACCAGCGCTACTTTATCGATAACGTTGGAGTCAGTCATTTCGTGGTAGAAGTCGTTACCCTCACGAGTACGTTCACCCACACCAGCAAATACCGAGTAACCTGAGTGCTCAGCCGCGATGTTACGGATCAGCTCCATCATGTTTACGGTTTTACCTACACCCGCACCACCGAACAGACCGACTTTACCGCCCTTAGCGAACGGACACATCAGGTCGATAACCTTGATGCCGGTTTCCAGCAGCTCTTGCGAGTTAGACTGATCTTCATAAGAAGGCGCAGCACGGTGAATAGAGGAAACCTCTACAGTGGTGCCGTCGTCATTCTGCAGGTCGCCTTTCATGTCGATTGGTTCGCCCAATACGTTCATGATACGGCCGAGGGTTGCTTTACCAACCGGTACCTGGATCGGTTTTTTCAGGTCGGTAACTTGCAGACCGCGCTTCAGGCCGTCAGAAGTACCCATGGCGATGGTACGAACCACGCCACCACCCAGCTGCTGCTGAACTTCCAGCACCAGACGAGCATCACCATTTTGAACCTC
This sequence comes from Pantoea folii, assembly GCF_056678875.1. Taxonomy (NCBI): domain Bacteria; kingdom Pseudomonadati; phylum Pseudomonadota; class Gammaproteobacteria; order Enterobacterales; family Erwiniaceae; genus Pantoea; species Pantoea folii. The sequence goes on from NZ_JBWXON010000007.1 coordinate 199,516, forward strand.
AAGCGCGCTATATACCTGCGGTACCGCGTCCTGAGGGAATTCGACGTCAACTACGGCGCCGATAATCTGGACAATCTTTCCAGCTGCCATCTTGAATCCTCTACCTAATACGAGAATATCCGGCCGCGCTCGCGCGACAGGATATATGCCTGGTTAAACCGCGGAGGCTCCCGAGACGATCTCGGTAAGTTCCTGGGTGATGCTGGCCTGACGAGCTTTGTTGTAAACCAACTGCAGCTCTTTGATCAGGTTTCCGCCGTTATCGGTTGCAGCTTTCATTGCCACCATACGTGCAGCCTGCTCACTGGCCAGGTTTTCCACCACACCCTGATAAACCTGCGATTCGACATAACGGCGCAGCAGGGTATCCAGCAGCGCTTTCGGATCGGGTTCGTACAGGTAATCCCAGGTCTTCGCCTTCATCTCTTCTTCACCTTCCGCTGGCGGTAACGGCAGCAGTTGGGTAATGGTCGGAGTCTGAGACATGGTGTTATTAAACTTGTTGCTGACGATATACAGCTTGTCGATGCGGCCTTCATCATAGGCCTGCAACATCACTTTTACCGGGCCGATAAGATCAGACAGTGCAGGCTTGTCGCCCATACCAGTGACCTGTGCCACGATGTTGCCACCGACAGAGCCGAAGAATGAATTGCCTTTAGAACCGATAACGGCCAGATCGCTCTGTACACCTTTATCAGCCCAGCCTTTCATATCTGCCAGCAATTTTTTGAACAGGTTAATGTTCAAACCACCACAAAGCCCGCGGTCAGTCGAAACGACCAGGTAGCCGACGCGCTTAACGTCACGCTCATCCAGGTAAGGGTGCTTGTATTCCAGATTACCGAGAGCAAGGTGACCAATCACTTTGCGCATGGTATCTGCATACGGACGGCTGGCCGCCATGCGTTCCTGCGTTTTACGCATTTTGGAGGCGGCGACCATTTCCATCGCTTTGGTGATCTTCTGCGTATTTTTTACGCTTCCAATCTTGGTACGTATTTCTTTTGCACCGGCCATTAGCTTCTCCTCAAAGCCTTGCGGCCTGCCTTTTCAGACAAGCCGCCAGACATTACCAGGACTGGGTTGCTTTAAACGTTTCGAGGAGGCCTTTCAGCTTCTCTTCGATTTCGTTATTAAAGTTGCCCGCTTGGTTGATTTCAGCCATCAGCTCGGCGTGATCGCGGTCTGCGAACGCCAGCAGAGCGGCTTCGAAGCTGCCGATTTTCGCCAGTTCAACGTCGTTCAGGAAGCCGCGCTCAGCAGCAAACAGCACCAGACCCTGTTGCGCGACAGACATCGGCGCATACTGTTTCTGTTTCAGCAGCTCGGTCACTTTCTGACCGTGGCTCAGCTGTTTACGCGTTGCATCGTCCAGATCGGATGCGAACTGAGAGAACGCAGCCAGTTCACGATACTGTGCCAGAGCGGTACGGATACCACCGGACAGTTTCTTGATGATCTTGGTCTGTGCAGCACCACCAACACGGGATACAGAGATACCCGGGTTAACGGCTGGACGAATACCGGAGTTGAACAGGTTCGATTCCAGGAAGATCTGACCATCAGTAATCGAGATTACGTTGGTCGGAACGAACGCAGAAACGTCACCCGCCTGAGTTTCGATGATTGGCAGCGCGGTCAGAGAACCGGTCTGGCCTTTCACAGCACCGTTAGTGAAACGCTCAACGTAGTCAGCGCTTACGCGTGATGCACGCTCCAGCAGACGAGAGTGGAGATAGAACACGTCGCCTGGGAATGCTTCACGACCTGGTGGACGGCGCAGCAGCAGTGAAATCTGACGGTAAGCAACAGCCTGCTTAGACAGGTCATCGTATACGATCAGGGCATCTTCACCGCGGTCACGGAAGTACTCACCCATTGCGCAACCGGCGTATGGCGCCAGGTATTGCAGTGCAGCGGATTCAGAAGCAGAAGCCACAACGACGATGGTGTTAGCCAACGCGCCGTGTTCTTCCAGCTTACGTACCACGTTAGAAATGGTTGACGCTTTCTGGCCAATCGCAACGTAGACACACTTGATGCCTGAATCGCGCTGGTTGATGATGGCGTCGATTGCCATTGCGGTTTTACCGGTCTGACGGTCACCGATGATCAGCTCACGCTGGCCACGGCCGATTGGAATCATCGCATCGACAGATTTGTAACCGGTCTGAACAGGCTGGTCTACAGACTGACGGTCGATAACGCCCGGTGCAATCACTTCAACCGGCGAGAAGCCGTCGTTGTCGATTGCGCCTTTACCGTCGATCGGTGCACCCAGGGTGTTCACCACACGGCCCAGCAGGCCACGGCCAACTGGAACTTCAAGAATACGGCCAGTACATTTAACCTTCATGCCTTCGGCGAGGTCAGCGTACGGGCCCATCACTACTGCACCAACCGAGTCACGCTCGAGGTTCAGTGCGATAGCGTAACGGTTACCCGGCAGGGCAATCATCTCACCCTGCATCACATCGGCCAGGCCGTGTACGCGGATGATACCGTCACTTACAGAAACAATAGTACCTTCGTTGTGAGCTTCGCTCACCACATTGAACTGAGCAATGCGCTGCTTGATCAGTTCGCTGATTTCGGTGGAATTCAGTTGCATATGCTCCAGTCCCCTTAAGACTGCAAGACGTCTGCCAGACGATCAAGACGGCCGCGTACGCTACCATCAATGACCAGGTCACCCGCACGGATAACCACACCTGCCATTACAGACTTGTCAATTTTGCAATTCAGCTTAACTTTGCGTGACAGACGTTTTTCCATCGCGGCGCTGATTTTACTCAGCTGGCTGTCACTCAGGGTACTGGCAGAAATCACATCCACTTCGGCGGTCGCTTCATAAGCGTCACGCAGTTGGATGTACTGTTCCAGTACCGCTGGAAGTGCTGTCAAACGTCCGTTTTCCGCCATTACCTTAATCAGGTTCTGAGCGGGTTCATCAAGTTGATCGCCACATACCGCGTTGAAAGAAGCAGACAAAGCTTCCGGCGCGAGCGCACCGGAAAGAAGATCTGCCATCTGTTCGTTGCGAGCCACTTCAGCGGCAAACGCCAGCATGGTCTGCCAACGATCGATACTTTGATGCTCAACAGCAAAGTCAAAAGCTGCTTTGGCGTAGGGGCGAGCTACAGTAATCAGATCAGACATCAGCCCCTCCCTCCTTACAGTTCAGCGACCAGTTTATCAACGATGTCGCTGTTAGCAGCTTCATCCACGGAACGTTCGATGATTTTCTCGGCGCCAGCTAATGCCAGCAACGCGACTTGCTTACGCAGCTCTTCACGGGCACGTGAACGCTCGGCTTCGATTTCTGCCTGCGCTTGTGCCACGATGCGGTTACGTTCAGTCTCAGCTTCGGTTTTCGCTTCGTCCAGAATCTGTGCACGGCGTTTGTTCGCCTGCTCGATAATGACCTGAGCGTCTTCTTTCGCTTTTTTCAGCTGGTCGGTCGCATTGGCCTGCGCGAGATCTAAATCTTTCTTCGCGCGCTCAGCAGAAGCAAGGCCATCAGAAATTTCTTTCTGGCGCTTCTCGATGGCAGCCATGATCGGCGGCCATACGTACTTCATGCAGAACGCGACAAACAGAATGAACGCGATGGCCTGGCCGAGGATTGTTGCATTAATGTTCACAGCACAATGCCTCTTATTAAGTTAACTTGCTCTGCCGCTATCAGCGATAAACGGCAGAATCCGTTCCTCATCACACCGGGTGCCATGAGTGAACAAGGCTACCAGGTTTAGGCGACCGCAAACATCACGTAGAGACCCAGACCTACAGCGATCATTGGGATTGCATCCACCAGACCCATTACAACAAAGAACTGCGTACGCAGCAGAGGAATCAGATCCGGTTGACGCGCAGCGCCTTCCAGGAATTTGCCTCCGAGGATGCCGATACCGATCGCAGCACCGATTGCCGCCAGGCCCATCATCACAGCGGCAGCCATGTACAGCAGATCCATATTCAGGTTTTCCATGACAGTCTCCAGTTTGTTTCAGTTAAAAGCTTAGTGTTGAGATAAAAAAATCAATGTTCTTCAGATGCCATCGACAGATAGACGATCGTGAGGACCATGAAAATGAAAGCCTGCAGCGAAATGATCAGGATGTGGAAAATGGCCCATGGCACATTCAACACCCACTGCGACCACCACGGCAGCAAGCCGGCAATCAGGATAAAGATCAGTTCACCCGCATACATGTTGCCGAACAGTCGCAGACCGAGTGAAACCGGTTTAGACAGCAGGCTAACACCTTCAAGAATCAGGTTGATTGGGATGAAGATCGGGTGATTAAAAGGCTGCAGCGTCAGTTCTTTGGTGAAGCCGCCAATGCCTTTCATTTTGATGCTGTAGAACAGAATCAAAATAAAGACGCCCAACGCCATAGACAGCGTGATGTTCACATCTGCAGACGGCACAACGCGCAGCGCTGGCAGGCCAAGATAGTGCTCACCGATAAACGGCAGCAAATCGATAGGCAGCAGATCCATGAAGTTCATCAGGAAGACCCAGACAAAAATTGTCAGAGCCAGCGGGGCGATAAGTTTGCTTTTACCGTGGTACATGTCGCGAACGTTGTTATCAACGAAACCGACAACCAGTTCGATAGCCGCTTGAAGTTTCCCTGGCACACCGCTGGTGGCGCTTTTTGCCACTTTACGGAACAACACCAGGAAAAGCAGTCCCAGTACCACAGAGAAAAACATGGAATCGATATTTAATACCCAGAACGTCGCAGGAGCGTCGTGCGGATTCACCAACTCGAAAGTACGCAGGTCCAGCTGAAGGTTATTCAGGTGGTGACCTATGTATTCTTGCGGAGTAGAGATTTCTCCAGCAGCCATGATGCCTCTTACCCTTTGTTGTTAATTACAGCCGGCGCGACGATCTGCACCACCAGCACCGATAACCAAGTGATTGCGAGAGGCCAGAAGACCGCTCCAAACACACCTAACGCCACCATGAGAAGAATGACTGTCGTGAAGACCTTCAACACTTCACCGAGGGCGAAGCTCCAGGCCACACGACCTTTGGCAGGCGTTTGATCCTGCAGGCGCCAGGCTAAAAACATAAACAACACATTCGGCAGCCAGGCTGCCGCTCCACCCGCGATGGCGGAGGCGCCCCAGATAACATCTTTCAGAGTAAAGAGTGCACCGATGATGACAAACGTCACCAGCTGGATCACCAGCACGGTCCGGGCTAATTTCACACTGTAAAGAGACACTGACATGGCGTTGAACTCTCCTGCCCCGAACGGGGTATGTCGCGTGTCGTATAAGACTGCCTTTACTCATTTGAGTCAAGCAGCAAAAGCCGTGCAAATTATACGGGCGCCACCTGCGATTTCAATCGGTAAGTAGCGAAAAGGTGAACAATTATTTAAATTTCTTTCTGGAGGGCTATTTTTCAAAACATCACCTTCCACTATGACTCAGCTAAATCGCTGAAATTGCCTTGTTGGCTTGCTTTTAAAGCGTGCTTCAGATCACATTATAGGCAATAGCCTGGCGAATGAATTTGTTTTAAGCATGAATTTTAAGATTTCAAAAGTGATGAAAGCTGTTTTTTATCATGACGATAGAATTATCCATCCGGTATCATGTCATGATTTTCGATAAAAACACTCTATTGACATCGTACATCGCAATAAAAACGTAAAACTGATATTACGCACGCCGATTTATTGCAGAGTTATATTTTCTGACGTGACTATTTGCGCAGGTAAATACAGCCAATAAAGTGATCTAACTGATAATGAAATGTGAAATGTTCGTTAAATGTAACAGAGCTTTTCGGATAATTTCCGTGGCGCTTGTTAACTGTCTCACCCTGCCCTGCCGAATAAAAGCTTTTGACTAAAAGTGTTCAACTGCTGTTTTTTTATTCAGGACGTTTTCACTGACTAAAGGTGCGGTTGGTGTTAAATCCGCACCTTCTTTATGGCTATTGGCGAGACAGCACCACTAAATGACGTTCACCATCCAGTTCTGGCACATGCAGTGATTCAATCTTCTCCACCACAAAGCCCGCAGGCAAGGCTGAAATTTCATCATCCGGACGCACCCCCTTCAATGCGTAGAAGCGGCCTGAGGTGCCCGGTAAATGATGACACCAGTTCAGCATGTCTTCCAGCGAAGCAAAGGCACGGCTGATAACGCCATCAAACGGTGGTTCTGCGGGGAACTCTTCCACACGACTTTGTACCGGGGTGATGTTAGTGAGCCCTAACTCATGTTGTACCTGACGCAGGAAACGGATGCGTTTTCCCAGGCTATCCAGCAGCGTAAAATGCGCCTGCGGACGGACAATGGCTAACGGAATCCCTGGCAGACCCGGCCCGGTGCCCACATCAATAAAGCGCTCGCCTTGTAAATGCGGTTCGACGACCACGCTGTCGAGAATATGGCGCACCAGCATCTGCTGCGGATCGCGCACCGATGTCAGGTTGTACGCCTTGTTCCACTTATGCAGCAATTCTACATAGCCGACGAGCTGCTGTTTTTGTTGATCGGTAAGTGAAATATTTGCCGCATCGAGCAGCTGGGAGAGTTTGTTAATCACAAGGAACGTTCCATAAACGGGGGCGAGTGACCTCGCCCCAGGGTCGATCAGGCACTTTTACGCAGCAGGCCCTGTTTTTTCAGGTAAATCAGCAAAATGGAGATAGCTGCTGGTGTAATGCCTGAAATACGCGAGGCCTGCCCAATGGAGGTAGGTTTGTGATCGTTGAGTTTGGCGATCACTTCATTCGACAAGCCATTAACCTGACGATAGTCGAGATCGCCAGGCAGTAAGGTGTTTTCGTTGCGTTGCTGGCGGTCAATTTCTTCCTGCTGGCGTGCAATGTACCCTTCATACTTCACCTGAATCTCAACCTGCTCTGCAGATTGCTCGTCAGATAATGCCGGGCCATAACTCGGTAACGTCATCAGCAGTTCGTAGGTCATTTCCGGGCGACGCAACAGATCTTCACCGCTGGCTTCTTTCGTCAGTGGCGCACTGATGACGCTATTCACTTCGCCCACATTGTCTGATTTCGGATGTACCCACAGATCGCGCAGGCGCTGGCGCTCCTGCTCAATCGCTTCCAGCTTCTGGTTATAACGCGCCCAACGCGCATCATCGACCAGACCCAACTCGCGACCTTTTTCTGTCAAACGCAGATCGGCGTTGTCTTCACGCAGCATCAAACGATATTCCGCGCGCGAGGTAAACATGCGGTACGGCTCTTTGGTGCCGAGCGTGCAGAGATCGTCAACCAGCACACCGAGATAAGCCTGGTCGCGACGCGGCGCCCAGCCCTCTTTGTCTGCTGAGGCACGTGCAGCGTTCAAACCGGCCAGCAAGCCCTGCGCCGCAGCTTCTTCATAACCGGTGGTGCCGTTAATCTGACCGGCAAAGAACAGGCCGTGGATAAATTTGCTTTCCAGCGTCGGCTTCAGATCACGCGGATCGAAGAAATCGTACTCGATGGCATAGCCTGGGCGCACAATCTTCGCGTTCTCCAGACCTTTCATCGAACGGACGATCTGCATCTGTACGTCAAACGGCAAGCTGGTGGAGATACCGTTCGGGTAGATCTCGTTGCTGGTCAGCCCTTCCGGTTCAAGAAAGATCTGATGCGCATTACGATCGGCAAAGCGCATCACTTTGTCTTCGATCGATGGGCAGTAACGTGGTCCGATCCCTTCAATGATCCCGGCATACATCGGGCTGCGATCGAGGTTATTGCGGATCACATCGTGCGTTTGTTCGTTGGTATGGGTGATCCAGCATGGAACTTGTTGCGGATGCTGAGAAACATTACCCATAAACGAGAACACCGGCATTGGCGTATCGCCATGCTGCGGTGTCAGCACCGAAAAATCTATGGTGCGTGCATCAATACGGGGCGGCGTACCAGTTTTCAGACGATTTACGCGCAGCGGCAAAGCACGCAGGCGTTTCGCCAGTGGAATGGATGGCGGATCGCCAGCACGGCCACCGCTGTAGTTATCCAGACCAATATGAATTTTGCCGTCAAGGAATGTCCCGACTGTCAGCACCACAGTTTTGGCACGGAATTTCAGGCCCATCTGCGTGACAGCACCGACGACGCGATCGTTCTCCACAATCAGATCTTCAACGGCCTGCTGGAAGATCATCAGGTTCGGCTGGTTCTCCAACGCCGTACGTACTGCCTGGCGATAGAGCACGCGGTCGGCTTGCGCACGCGTTGCCCGCACAGCAGGGCCTTTGCTCGCGTTTAGTATCCTAAACTGAATACCGGCCTGGTCAATTGCTGTCGCCATCAAACCGCCTAAGGCATCCACTTCCTTCACCAGGTGTCCTTTCCCAATGCCACCAATCGCCGGGTTGCAGGACATTTGTCCAAGCGTATCAATGTTATGGGTGAGTAACAGCGTTTGCTGACCCATTCGGGCAGCGGCCATCGCGGCTTCTGTGCCCGCATGACCACCACCGATTACGATGACGTCAAAAGGATCTGGATAAAACATGAAGTGGGTCCTCGTTAATGTTCGGACAGGGATCGTTGCCCTGGGCGGTGGATTCTACTGAAATTCTGTCGACTGCGAAAGCCGCGGGATCCTGCGGTTTAAAAGAAAGGATCTTTATTCTTTTATATGATCTCTCTGTTAGATCTCTTATTAGGATCGTCAGGGTCTGTTGATAACCCCGAAAAGCAAAGCATTAACAGAGGATTAGAGAGGATCGCTTGCTGTGAATGATCGGTGATCCTGATCCGTATAAGCTGGGATCTAAATGGCGACTTATACACAGCCGAAAAAAGCACCACGGGTTGTTATTGGGATAACTACCGGTTATACGCAAGATTAAGGCTGTGTTATCCACAGACAATGGCATAAAAAAAACAATAAAACAGCGAAATAAACTGGGGATCGTTCACTTTTCCCGATCCCCAACCGGCAAAGATCGTCTTAAATCTGCGTTTTCCAGGTCTCGACCCACACTTCAGCCGGATCTTCAGGAATCTCATGTTCGAGAACGTCGATCTCCAGGCGATCGCCAATGCGTTTGGCGCCTAACTGGTTGAGTTGATCTTCCAGCAGCTTAATGGCACCGCAGAAAAGGTCATATTCATGGTTGCCGATACCCACTGCGCCATAACGTACCGCGGTAAGATCCGGCTGCGTCTCCTGCAAGGCTTCATATAAAGGAAGCAGATTGTCTGGCAGTTCGCCCGCACCGTGCGTGGAAGTCACAATCAGCCAGATCCCTTCCTGTGGCAGCTCGTCCAGCTCTGGCCCGTGCAGCACCTCGGTTGAAAAGCCCGCTTCCTGCAGTTTTGCTTCCAGATGTTCGGCGACGTATTCGGCGCTGCCAAGGGTACTGCCACTGATTAAGGTAATATCGGCCATGATCTTCTCCCGCACTAAAGGCGAGCATTGTACGCTGTGATCAAGCCGTGATCCACCTGTGGAAAACAGGGTTAATAACAGAAAGCATCAGGCGACAAGGCGCATCACACAAGTGATCCGCCTGGGAAAAGGTTGTGCACAGGAAAGAGAGGGAATTACGGCTTGATGGTACGCATGATCGGGTTTTGCAACGAGATCAGGGTTTCGGTGGACTGGATTTCGTCTATGGTCTGGATCTTGTTGATCAACACCTGCTGAAGTGCATCGATGGATCGGCACATCACCTTAATAAAGATGCTGTAGTGGCCGGTGGTGTACCAGGCTTCTACCACTTCATCCAGCGCCTCCAGCTTGCTGAGTGCTGCGGGATAATCGCGGGCGCTTTTCAGAATGATGCCGATAAAGCAGCAGACATCAAAACCCAACTGACGAGGATCGATTTCAACACGAGTGCCCAGGATAATGCCTGCCTGGCGCATTTTTTCTACGCGTACGTGAATGGTGCCGGGGCTGACATTAAACTGTTTGGCCAGCTCGGCATATGCGGTGCGCGCGTTTTCCAACAGCGCATTGAGAATGCCGCGATCAAGGTTATCCAGTTGCAGTTGTTCTGCCATCATCCATCCTCTTTAAGTTCTTCTTCTATGAACAGTGGAGAATGTGCAGCAAATTAGCAGTGCAGGCAAGGTGCAGACCGCGTGGTAGCCGCAGTCTGCACGCTTTTTTATCGCTTACGCCAGATTGTGAGCTGCGCTTCGGTATGTTGATACTTGCGCGCCGTCTCGCGGATCACAAACGGCACATCCTGCGGCGGCACCACTTCTTCAAAGGCATCACGCAGCAAACGCTGCAATGCCTGATAGGTCGTCAAAGCTTCACCGTTCTCACGCACGCCGCCCAGCCAGTTCTCCTTCGGCGTGAATTCCTCCAGCCAGGTATAAGGCGACGAAAGCACCAAAAGCCCGCCAGAGCGGATCATCGGGATGACGTCCTGCAGGAAACGTTTTGGCTGACGCAGACGATCGATCAGGTTTGAAGCCAATACCAGATCGTAACGATCCGGCTGCGGTTTAAGATTACAGGCGTCGCCCTGCACAAACTGAATGCGTGCCGCTTGCTCGTCACTAACATTAAAGTCCTTCAGACGCACCTGGCGATATTCCACCAGCTCGCCCTCTTCCGGCACCACATAGCGGAAGTCCTCACCGGAGGTCAGCTGCAGCGCCACATCAATAAAGCGCGCGGAATAATCCATGCCAGTAACCGTCGCGAAATGGCGTGCCAATTCAAAACTGGCACGGCCGGTCGCGCAGCCGAGGTCCAGAGCCACACCGCGTTGCTTGCAGTGCGGCAGCAGTTTTTCCACCAGCGCCACGGCGTAATTCGGCACGTTGTAGTAGCCCGGTCCGTACTGGAAATCGAGATATTGTGACACCATGCTGTCCGTTTCATACGGATTGAGTGCCATGGTCTCTTCATGTGAGGAGACCACATAGCGGAAACCGGCGTGCTGGAAGAAATGACGACGGAAGGCATAACGAGCCGATTTTAACGCCTCGTTGCCGGTGGAAATCCAACTGCCACCTTTAATCAGCGCGTGTTTGCCATCAAAGGTCGGCGTTGAGAAATCGTCATACAGCGGATGAACTTTGAAACCTTCGAAACCGTTAGTTGGCGTTGTGGTCCACTGCCAGACGTTGCCAACAATGTCGAAAAACTCGCCCTGCGCAAAGCGATCCACAGGACTGGATGAAGCCCAATAGGCCAGATTGATATTGCCGGGCGCCTCGATCCAGTCGGGCTGATCGCCGCTCACCTGTTCGCGTAGCTGCATCCATTCGGCTTCACAAGGGAGTTGAATAGATTTACCCGTCTCTTCCGCCAGCCAGCGACAAAACGCGGCGGCTTCAAGCTGATTCACTTCCGCTGGCCAGTCCCACGGCAGAGCGACTTCTTCAGCCATTAAGCGCAGTTTCAGCTGATCGGGTTGCGATATGTCACCCACCCAGAAGGTGGGCATCTGCGCGCCAGAGAATTCACGCCAGCCCCAGCCTTCCTCATCCCACCAGCGTTGATCCTGATAGCCATTAGCGGCGATAAAGCGATAGAACTCGGCGTTGCTGACCAGCATTTTACTGGCCTTAAATGGTTTGAGTTCAGTTACCTGATTGCCGTATTCGTTATCCCAGCCGTAAGTGTCATCCGTTTTGCCTTGTTGCAGGCGACCGCCAGGCATCGCAATCAGCGAGTTATCCGGAACCGATGCGCGATCGTGGCGCGCCTGCGGACAAACCGGCCAATGCGCCTGCGGTTTTACCCATTCGATCGGAAGCTGGCGGATCAGCACGCTGGAGGTTTCCAGGTGGATACGCTCATGTTCAATGCCCATCAATATCACCCACGCCGGGCTTTCCCAGGTGATCGGCAGTTCCAGCGGCATGGTGCGAATAAACTCGCTCACCAGGTTTTTGACTTTTCCACGGTAGTCACGCACCTCTTCGACCGTCGGCCAGGCGTAATGGCTGTCGTTGAGATCGTCCCAGCTCATCTCGTCCACGCCGATTGCCATCATGGCTTCGATGCGATCGTCCACGCGGTTGTCCAGATAGCGACCCGCCATCAGCTTATTCATATAGAACGTAGCGGTGTGGCCAAAGTAGAAGATCAGCGGATGGCGTAATGAGATCGCTTTGTTGAAATACGCGCGTTCGTCGGCAAGGCAATCAAACAGGCTTTCGTACAGCTCCCAGGTTTGGGTGAAATACGCCAGCAGCTCGCTCCGTTTTTGTTCGGCGTTTTGGCCGGAGAGCTGCAAAGTGCGGGTCGGTGCAGGAAGTTGGGCGGTGTTCACAAGATGCTCCAGATGCTCAGTGTGCGAACTATTCACTATAGCAAATAAGCATTTCTGCCAGATGAATTAGCGTTTCCAGCGGCGCAGCAGGCGGCTTTTCAGTCCGGTATCGAAGCGCCAGATATGATCGAAGATACGCAGAATGCCCGGTTTACCGTGAAGCGACATCGCCACCGCGTGGAAACGTTGTTGATGATGGCGCTGGCGTTGCTTGATAGCGTTGATGGTGTCATCCGGTAAACGTTGGGCGATAAAATCCGACACGATCACCGCATCGGCCTCATCCCAGACGCTGCCCTCCATACGTTTAACCACCGCAGCAAGGCAAGCCGCCAGATCGGTGCCACCACGAAAACGTTGGCTAAGAAAACGGATAGCCTGCTCAATGCCGCTATCGGCAGTGAGTTCGTAGCCAATCACTTCGTGAGCGAACAGCATGATGTAGCAGCGGCGCTTATCGGCTAATGCCACCTTTAACAGCGCAAGGCAGAAGGCTTTGGCGCAGCGCTCGTTAAATCCGCCCATCGAGCCTGATGTATCGACACAAACAATAAAAGGGCCGCGCGGCTGCGCTTCATGTTGCTGGTGGCTGACCGGGCGCAGTGTGACTTTCTCGTGCCAGGCATCACCTTGTAACTGGTAAGTCAGCAGGCGTTTTTCCACCAGGCGACGATAAAATTCCAGCTCCAGCTCGCTAATACTCAAGGCAGCCAGTTCGGGCGGCAGCAAGCGCAACACATCGTCGCTCTGATGAATGCCGCTGACCTCTTCCGGCACATGATCGGGCTCGCGCACCAGTTGGTGAAATTCTTCCAGCGGTGCATCCTGCGACGGCACCGATTTGGCTTCGCGGCTGCGGCCCAACTGCTGCGCCAGTTTCATTAATTCCGGCTGTTGTGCGAGGAAATCGCCATATTGCACAATCAGCTCATAATCACCGTGCTGAAGTGACGCTTTGCTCATATCCCACAAACGTCCGGCTGCGGCTTCATCATCGTCGGTAAGGATTGGCGCCAGCTGGCCACTGATTGCCATCCGTTGCTGCAGCTCGGCCATCAGACGTTCGCGCTGCTCCTCAAGAAGGGTTTCGTTGAGCGTGAGCGTTTGCAGCGTCAGGCTGAGTCGCCAGCGTTGCAAAAACAGCGTGTGCTGAGCATTGCTCAGTTGTTCAGCTTCGTTGTGCAGCAGCAGTTTGCTGGCTTCTTCGAGAAATGGCGACGGCAGGTTTTTTAGCTGCGACATGATGTGGGGAAGCTGGTGGCTGAAATCCTGCGTGCTGATCAATTGCATTTGCTGAAACAGCTGAAACTCCTGCGCCAGCGCTTCCGGCACCGGTGTGGTTTTCATCTGTTCCGCGATTTCAGTGCGCCAGCGGGGTAAATCGCGCATTAAGGCTTGTTTCATGCGCGGAAATTTTTCAAAGAACAGCGCCAGCTGTGGCGACGCGAGCAGGGCCAGAATCAACTCTTCGATTAACTCCGTTTCGCCAATCGATAACAGCGTGCTCAGCGTCTCCAGTGAGATCATTTACGCGCCTGTTTCAGCTGTTCTGCCACATCCTGCAGGCTGGTTTCAATACGTGCCAGCCAGTCATCGCTGATAAACAAGCAGCGCTGGTGCTGGCTAAACAGCGTGCGCTGGGCGCGGAGCTGGGTATCCAGCGCTTCGTATTCATCCTGGATTTCCTGCGGCATGTCGCTACTGTTGCTGGCTCCGGGCAACGTTAAGCGTGTGGATTGCAGGCTGACATCGCGTAGCGTCAGGCAGTGATGCGCGTCCACCAGCAGATCCAGCGTCTGGCCAAAACCAATGCCATTCAGTTTGCCGCGAATTTCACCGCCTTTAATCAGCCACTGGGTTAAGGCTTCACGGGCAATCAGCACATGCGTCACTTGCATGTCGTGCAGCGTTAACGGCTGTTGCAGCATGAGCGTCAGTTGTTCATCGCTGATGGCAGCAGGCAATTCGTAATGGGGTTTGCGGCTAAACATACCGCTGTGTTTCTCCAGCGTCAGCGCTTGTGCCACGCTCTGCTGCTGTTGCAAGGCGAGACGACGTGCTTTGATCTGCTGCAGTTTGTGCAGCAACGCCTGCTGTTGCCAGGCGTGCTGGGTCATCAAAGCATCAATTTCGCGATCCAATAGCTGCATCGATGCGACGTCATGCCACAGGCAATCCTTGAGCAGAATCAGATCGATCGGCGCAATGGTCACGCGGCCACTGTAAAACGCACTGGCCTGCAGCAGATGAATCGCTTTTTTCCAGCGGCGATCGGAAATGTAAGGTGCGCTGGGCAAATTCTCCAGTTGCTGACGCAGTTGGTAAATCAGCTCAAACACATGATCAGGTAAGGAGACCTGGCTGATGCCTTTCTGCCACTGGTGATACTCTTCATCACTGATGCGCAGCGCTTCCGTCACCGGATTATCATTTTCGTCCTGCTGGTGGGTGAGCATGCTGCGGAAGTTCTGCTTCTCATGCACGTTATCCAGCCATAGGCGAATCAACATGCGATCATACAAGGCTTCCAGCCCGCTATCGGCCTCCGGCAATTCGTTGGAAGCGGTCACCAGCAGGCGCATCGGAATCTTTTCTTCGCTGTCGCCATTGCGAAAGCGGCGTTCGTTGATGGCGGTGAGTAAGGTGTTCAATATCGCCGGGCCGGCTTTCCAGATTTCATCAAGGAAGACGATTTCGGCATCCGGCAGATAGCCTTTGGTTAATCGCTGATAACGACCTTCATCTTTTAACGCCTGAATCGACAGCGGGCCAAACACTTCTTCAGGGGTAGAAAAACGGGTCATCAGGTATTCAAAGGCGCGGGCGTGTTGGAAGGCGTATTTCAGGCGGCGGGCAATCAAGCTCTTGGCAATGCCGGGCGGCCCCAGCAAAAATACGCTCTCGCCACTGAGTGCAGCTAATAAGCAAAGGCGGATCGCATGATGCCGTTCATACAGCCCTTTCTCCAGGGCGTTACTCAGGCGAGAAATTCTTTCTGCCAAAAGATGGGGTTGAGCCATAATCACATCATTGTCCTTCTGATCCTGGAGCCGTCATATTCTGGCGAGCGCAATACTCTACTGGTTATCATGCTTGATTGCGTTGATAGCCGTCAGCTTTTTTGTTTCAGAAGGTTGAGGCGAGAGAACTCGCTGCTTCAGACGGTTTTTGGCGCCTAATTTCGGCGAAAAACCGCCTCGCTGACGTCATGATGACATGTTGTAAGAGTAGGTTTTTTTGGGAATATGTGCATACTGTGCGCTTTTTGATGGCCTGAGCGGTAGGCAAGTGCCTCATCGGCTCCAACAAAAGACAACTTATGAGCTCGGATAAGAAGCAGTCCCTTGGCGCAGTCACACTCGCCGCGATTGGCGTGGTGTATGGCGATATCGGTACCAGCCCGCTCTATACTTTGCGTGAATGTCTCTCCGGTCAGTTCGGCTTTGGCGTAGAACGCGAAGCGGTATTTGGCTTTCTCTCGCTGATCTTCTGGTTGCTGATTTTAGTGGTGTCACTGAAGTACATCAGTTACGTGATGCGTGCCGATAACGCCGGTGAAGGCGGGATCCTGACCTTGATGTCACTGGCCGGGCGCAATACCGGTGCACGTGCGACGGCGATTCTTGTCATCATGGGGCTGATTGGTGGCAGCTTCTTCTATGGTGAAGTGGTAATCACGCCCGCCGTCTCGGTGTTGTCGGCGATTGAAGGGCTGGAGATTGCGGCACCGAGCCTGGATGCATATATCGTTCCGCTTGCGATTGCAGTGCTGACGCTGCTGTTTGTGATTCAGAAGCACGGTACCGGCATCGTGGGTAAGCTGTTTGCGCCGGTGATGCTGGTGTGGTTTATCATTCTGGCCGTGCTGGGCGCGCGTAGCATCATCAGTAACCCTGATGTGCTGCATGCCATGAACCCGTATTGGGCGATGCACTTCTTTATCCAGTACAAAACGGTGTCGTTCTTTGCGCTCGGCGCGGTGGTATTGGCCATTACCGGTGTGGAAGCGCTGTATGCGGATATGGGTCACTTCGGCAAATTCCCGATTCGTCTTGCCTGGTTTATCGTGGTGCTGCCCTCGCTGGTGCTGAACTACTTTGGTCAGGGCGCGCTGCTACTTAAACATCCCGAAGCGATCAAAAACCCCTTCTTCCTGCTGGCGCCAGACTGGATGCTGATTCCCATGCTGATTCTTGCTACGCTGGCCACGGTTATCGCCTCGCAGGCGGTGATCTCTGGTGTGTTCTCCTTAACACGTCAGGCGGTGCGTTTAGGCTATCTCCCGCCGATGCGTATCGTGCACACCTCGGAAGAAGAATCGGGTCAGATTTACATTCCGGTGATCAACTGGCTGCTCTACTTCTCCGTGGTGATCGTGATTGTTGGCTTTGAGCACTCCAGTAACCTGGCGGCGGCTTACGGCATCGCGGTAACCGGCACCATGGTGCTGACTGCGATTCTCTGCTCCACGGTGGCAATTCAGAACTGGCACTGGAACCGTTATCTGGTGGTGCTGATTCTGATTGGCATGCTATGTATTGACGTGTCCTTGTTCTCGGCAAACCTGGTCAAAGTGTTCTCCGGCGGTTGGCTGCCGCTGACCCTGGCACTGATGATGTTTATCGTTATGACCACCTGGAAAAGCGAGCGCTTCCGCCTGTTGCGTCGTATGCATGAGCACGGCAATTCGCTTGAAGCGATGATCGCTTCGCTGGAGAAATCTCCGCCGGTACGCGTGCCGGGCACCGCAGTCTATATGTCGCGTGCCCTGAACGTGATCCCTTTTGCCATGCTGCATAATCTCAAGCACAACAAAGTGCTGCATGAGCGTGTGGTACTGCTGACGCTACGTACTGAGGATGCGCCTTACGTGCATAACGTGCGTCGCGTTACCATCGAACAGTTATCGCCCACCTTCTGGCGCGTGGTGGCGAGTTACGGCTGGCGTGAAACCCCGAACGTGGAAGAAATTTTCCACCGCTGCGGGCTGGAAGGTCTCAACTGCCGCATGATGGAAACCTCATTCTTCATGTCCCATGAATCGCTGATTATTGGCGATCGCCCGTGGTATCTGCGTCTGCGCGGCAAACTGTTCCTTGCACTGCAACGCAATGCGCTGCGTGCGCCGGATCAGTTTGAAATCCCGCCTAATCGCGTGATCGAGCTGGGCACGCAAGTCGAGATTTAAGGATTAAGCGCGTCACCAGCTCAAGGTGACGCGCAAGCCTTGAGGCTGCACATGGCTGAATGCAATGCGAATACCGTGCAGTTGCGCAATGTTTTTCACAATCGATATTCCTAAACCGCTGCCCGTTTGCGTTTGCCCCGGCGGTCGCCAGAAACGCTCACCAAGGCGCGCAAGTTGCTCATCGCTAACGCCTGATCCGTTATCTTCAATAATTATCGCCCGCGCGTTTAACGTGAACTGAATCTGGCTGCCCGGCGGCGCATAGCGCAGCGCGTTATCCAGCAGGTTACGCATCAGCAAATTCAACAGCAGAGGATGACCGTTCATCACCGGTTCGGCCTGTGCATGCAATTGCAGATCCATCTGCTGCGCCTCGGCCTGTGGAAAATGTTCTATCAGAAGCTTTTGCAGCAGCGGTGCCAGTGGCACCGGCTGAAATTCGCTGCGCAGATCGTCCGCTTCCACTCTTGATAGCGTTAAGAGTTGATCCACCAGCCGTGTGGCGCGCTGGATGCCGCTATCAAGCTGCTGCAATGCCCGTTTGCGCATTGCTTCGTCATCATCCGCCAGCTGAATCACCTCACTCTGCACACGCAGTGCAGCTAACGGACTGCGCAGTTCGTGCGCCGCATCGGAGGTAAAACGGCGCTCGCGCTGCACGAGTTGCGCCATACGGTGAAACAGCCCGTTCAATGCCGCCACCAACGGCTGCACCTCTTTGGGCAAGCGTGCTTCGTCGAGCGGTGTGGCGTCATCAGGTGCTCGCAACTGGAGTGATGCCGTCAGGCGCTTTAGCGGGCGCAATTCGAACCACACCAATGCCAGCAGCATCAGCAGCATAAAGGGCATGGCGTAAAGCCACGGCATCAAACTCGCCAGTGCCAGATCGCGCGTCATATCGTCGCGGTATTCCCACTCCTGGCCCACTACCACGCGATATTGTTTATCAGCAGAAGTCAGCCAAAGCAGTCGCCAACTCTCATCGTCGCCGCGCAGACGACCCTCGCGAAAACCGTCACGCTTATCATCAAACTGCATATCGCGCCCGTTCTCGCCATCGTTAAGCAACGGCTGGCCGTCCGCACGGAAAATGGCAAACGCCAGTGCATCATCATCCTGATCGCCGCGGTGATGGCGCAAAATGGATTTGGTTTTTGGCAGTGAGGCGGCGTGCAAGCTGGTGGGATCGAGTGACAGCAGGCGTTTGGCAAACAGCATTTGCTGGGTATCGAATAGCTCATTAACGGTGTCGCGGGTCTGATGCCAGGCACTGTAACTGGCCACTCCACCGCACAGCGCAATCAGCAGCACAAAGCCGATGGCGAGTCGTAGAAACAGACTCATTCTGCCGCACCGAGTGTATAACCCACGCCGTGAACGGTACGAATAAACGCTGTGCCGAGCTTTTTGCGCAGATGATGAATATGCACTTCTACTGCGTTGCTGGAGACATCGTCATCCCAGCTATAGAGTTTTTCCTCCAGCTGGCTGCGGGTTAGCACGCGACCTGGATTGCGCATAAACAGCTCCAGCAGCGCCAGTTCACGGCTCTTCAGGCTGATGGTTTCGCCGTCAATCCAGACGCTGTGGCTGCTGGGCGACATCACCACCTTGCCGTGTTTCAACTCGGGCTGTAGTTGTCCATGACGGCGGCGAATCAGCGCCTGTAAACGCGCGGCGACTTCAGCGAGCGCGAAGGGCTTACACAAATAGTCGTCAGCGCCTGACTGTAATCCTTGTATGCGCTGATCGAGCGCATCGCGTGCGGTGAGGATCAGCACGGGTACATCTGCGCCCTGCTCACGCCATTGACGCAGGATCTCCAGCCCATCGCGCCCGGGCAGCGAAAGATCCAGTACCACGGCATCCCAGGGTGCGGCCGATAAAGCCTGAAATCCTGCTTCGCCTGACACGAACCAGTCAACGCTGAAGCCGAGTTTCGTTAGCCCGACTTTCAGGCCATCGCCAATCAGCGTGTCGTCCTCGATCAATAATATGCGCATGTGTTTCTCCTTGAGTGCAAGAGTCGTTATACGAAGCAAAAATCCGCTTGTACAGCGTCAATCGCCGCAGATTGGCTATTTTTCGTGTTTTTTTACCCCTTAAGATCCTGTTAAGAACCCTATGCTGTAATAGCCTCCGTATCCCACACATTCATGGAACAGAGGTTAAAAATGAAAAAGAGTGCAGCGTTAATCGCGATTATTATGTTGGCTTCCACGCCGGTTCTGGCCGCACAACAGGGGGGATTTGTTGACCCGAGTGCGCCAAAGGCTCAGGTTCACGCAGGTGGCTTCCAGGCGGATAACACCAGTGTAGTGACCGTTAAGCAGGCTGAAGAGATGAAAGACGACAGCTGGATCACCGTGCGCGGTTATCTCGATAAGCAAATCGGCGATGAGGATTATCTGTTTCGTGACGGTAGCGGCAACATGAAAGTGGAAATCGACCATAAGCGTTGGCACGGACAGACCATCACTCCGAAGGATCAGGTTGAACTGACCGGCGAGTTGGATAAGGACTTTAATTCCATTGAGCTGGACGTTAAGCAGGTCCGCAAGCTGCCATAACACCCTTCAGAGCCGCTCAGGCGGCTCGCATCCACCACCAAACTCAAATTATTCCCGGCACAAGCGAAACGTTTCGATGGCGATCACATTTCCGTGATGACGTCATTGAGTTGCCGCGCGCATTTAATACACTCCCGCTCAGCGAAACGTTTCGCTGTGGAGTGGAAGAAATGAAAAAAGGTCGCTTGTTAAACGCTGAACTCTCTCATGTGATTGCCCGCCTGGGGCACACCGATACGCTGACGATTGCGGATGCGGGCTTGCCGATTCCGGCCGGACCACAGCGAATCGACCTGGCGTTGACGCCGGGAACGCCCGAATTTTTACAGGTGGTTGATGTTGTCACTCAGGAGATGCAAGTCGAAAGCGCCCTGATGGCGGAGGAGATCAAGCAACACAATCCGCAACTCCACAGCGCACTGCTCGCCGTGCTCGATGCCTTGCAACGGCACCAGGGGAATGTCATCACCATCCGTTACACCAGCCATGAACAGTTCAAACAAGAAACGCAGTGTAGTCAGGCCGTCATTCGCAGCGGAGAGTGTTCTCCGTATGCGAATGTCATCCTGAGCGCTGGCGTAACCTTCTGAGGTCGTTATGCAACCGTTATTGCAACTCAAAGGGATTGAAAAGTCGTTTCCAGGCGTGAAAGCGCTGAATGGCGCTTCGCTGGCTGTTTATCCGGGGCGCGTGATGGCGCTGGTGGGTGAAAACGGCGCGGGGAAATCCACCATGATGAAAGTGCTGACCGGCATTTACAGCATGGATGCGGGCTCTCTGCAGTGGCTGGGCAAGGATGTGGCTTTTTCTGGACCGAAAGCGTCGCAGGAAGCGGGCATTGGCATTATTCATCAGGAACTCAACCTGATTCCGCAATTGACCGTTGCAGAGAATATTTTCCTCGGTCGCGAATTTGTTAACCGCTTTGGCCGCATCGAATGGAACCGGATGTACGCCGAGGCGGATGCCTTATTACATCGTCTGAACCTGCGCTTCAACAGCCATAAGCTGGTGGGCGATTTATCGATTGGCGATCAGCAGATGGTTGAGATCGCCAAAGTGCTTAGCTTCGAGTCGAAGGTCATCATTATGGATGAACCGACCGATGCGCTGACCGATACCGAAACCCTGTCGCTGTTCCGCGTCATCAATGAACTGAAAGCGCAGGGCTGCGGCATTGTTTATATCTCGCACCGTATGAAAGAGATCTTCGAGATTTGCGATGATGTCACCGTGTTTCGTGACGGGCAATTTATTGCCGAGCGCGCGGTGAGCGATCTCAGCGAAGAGAGTCTGATCGAGATGATGGTGGGCCGTAAGCTGGAAGATCAATATCCGCATATTGATCAGGCACCGGGCGATATTCGTTTAACTGTTAAAAATCTCAGCGGGCCGGGCGTGGATAACGTCAGTTTTAACCTGCGCAAAGGGGAAATCCTTGGCATTTCCGGTTTAATGGGCGCGGGACGGACGGAACTGATGAAAGTGCTGTACGGCGCACTGCCTCGCAGCAACGGCACCGTTACGCTCAACGGTCGCGAAATTATTACCCGATCACCTCAGGACGGTCTGGCCAACGGCATCGTCTACATCTCAGAAGACCGCAAGCGCGATGGCCTGGTGCTCGGCATGTCGGTGAAAGAGAACATGTCATTGACCGCGCTGCGCTATTTCAGCCATGCCACCGGTAATCTGAAACACAGTGAAGAACAACTGGCAGTAGGCGACTTCATCCGTTTGTTCAACGTTAAAACCCCGTCAATGGAGCAGCCGATTGGCCTGCTGTCGGGGGGTAATCAGCAGAAAGTGGCGATTGCGCGCGGATTAATGACGCGCCCGAACGTACTGATTCTGGATGAGCCGACGCGTGGCGTGGACGTGGGTGCGAAAAAAGAGATTTATCAGTTAATTAACCAGTTTAAAGCCGAAGGGCTGAGCATCATTTTGGTGTCATCGGAAATGCCGGAAGTGCTGGGCATGAGCGATCGCATCCTGGTGATGCATGAAGGCCATCTGAGTGGCGAATTTTCCCGTGAGCAGGCTACCCAGGAATCCCTGATGGCGGCGGCAGTCGGTAAGCAACACAGCGAGGAGTTAGTTGTATGAGCACCCAAACCTTACCCGCCAGCCGTCGCTGGTTTAGCAAAGCCTGGCTGCTGGAGCAGAAATCGCTGATTGCGCTGATCGTGCTGATTGCCGTGGTGGCGAGCCAAAGCCCGAACTTCTTCACCGTTGCCAACATGTTCAACATCCTGCAGCAGACCTCGGTTAACGCCATTATGGCCGTCGGCATGACGCTGGTGATTCTGACTTCGGGTATTGATCTGTCGGTGGGATCGCTGCTGGCACTCACCGGTGCGGTCGCCGCCTCGATTGTCGGTTTGGAAGTGAATGCGCTGGTGGCAGTAGCGGCTTCGCTGGCGCTGGGTGCGGCGATTGGTGGTATTACCGGCGTGATTGTGGCGCGCGGCAAGGTGCAGGCGTTTATCGCCACGCTGGTCATGATGCTGCTGCTGCGCGGCGTGACCATGGTGTACACCAACGGTAGCCCGATCAACACCGGTTTCAGTGATAACGCCGATCTGTTCGGCTGGTTCGGTATTGGCCGTCCGCTGGGTATCCCAACGCCGGTGTGGCTGATGGCAGTGGTGTTCGCGCTGGCGTGGTACATGCTGCATCACACGCGCCTCGGTCGTTACATCTATGCGTTAGGCGGCAATGAAGCGGCGACACGTCTGTCAGGCATCAATGTTAACCGCGTCAAAATCATCGTCTATTCGCTGTGTGGTCTGTTGGCGGCGCTGGCGGGCACCATCGAAGTCGCGCGGCTTTCCTCTGCGCAACCGACGGCAGGTACCGGTTATGAACTGGATGCGATTGCGGCGGTGGTCTTAGGCGGAACCAGCCTGGCGGGCGGCAAAGGTCGCATTATGGGCACGCTGATTGGCGCGCTGATCCTGGGTTTCCTGAACAACGGCCTGAATCTGATGGGCGTATCTTCTTACTACCAAATGATTGTTAAAGCCGTTGTCATTCTGCTGGCGGTGCTGGTGGATAACAAAAGCAGCAAATAACTCTGACCTTCACACAGGACTCTATAAATGAAAAAGTTAACTGCATTGGCCGTCATCCTTGGCGCCACCCTCAGTGCTGGCGCGATGGCTAAGGACACCATTGCGCTGGTTGTATCAACGCTGAATAATCCGTTCTTTGTGTCTCTGAAAGATGGCGCACAGAAAGAAGCCGACAAACTGGGTTATAACCTGGTGGTGCTGGATTCGCAGAATAACCCGGCGAAAGAGCTGGCGAACGTACAGGATCTGACTGTGCGTGGCACCAAGCTGATGCTGATTAACCCAACGGATTCTGATGCCGTGGGTAACGCCGTGAAGATGGCCAACCAGGCCAACATTCCGGTGATCACCCTGGACCGCGTGGCGGCACAAGGCACCGTGGTGAGCCACGTGGCTTCTGACAACCGCTTCGGCGGCAAAATGGCCGGTGACTTCATCGCGAAGAAACTGGGCGATGGCGCAAAAATCATCGAGCTGCAGGGTATTGCCGGGACTTCCGCAGCGCGCGAGCGTGGCGAAGGCTTCAAGCAGGCTGCTGATGCGCACAAATTTAATATCCTGGCGAGCCAGCCAGCAGATTTCGACCGTACTAAAGGTCTGAACGTGATGCAGAACCTGCTGCAGGCGCATCCGGATGTACAGGCTGTATTTGCTCAGAACGACGAAATGGCGCTGGGCGCACTGCGTGCGCTGCAGACTGCCGGTAAAACCGATGTACTGGTGGTGGGCTTTGACGGTACCGCTGACGGTGTGAAAGCGGTAGAAGCCGGTAAACTGACCGCCACAGTGGCGCAGATGCCTGATAAAATTGGCGTGATTGGTGTGGACACTGCAGATAAAGTGCTGAAAGGCGAAAAAGTACAGTCGGTTAATCCAGTTGACCTGAAGCTGGTCACCAAATAAAAAACAAAGAAAAGCATGGCAACGCGCCACCGTCCTGGTGGCGCAACTTTCTGGATCACTCCCTATGAACACAAGTGCAAAACTGGCGGTACTTGGCAGCATCAATGCCGACCACATTCTGAACCTCACCCATTTTCCGCGTCCGGGCGAAACGGTGATCGGCAAACAGTATCAGATTGCCTTTGGTGGCAAAGGGGCTAACCAGGCCGTGGCGGCCGGTCGTGCTGGCGCGGATATCGCTTTTATTGCCTGTGTAGGTGCAGATGACATTGGCGAACGTATTCGCCAGCAGCTGCAGCAGGACCGTATTGATACTGCTCCGGTAGAAATCGTGGCAGACGAAGCCACCGGCGTGGCGATGATCTTCGTGAATGGCGAAGGTGAAAATAATATCGGCATCTATTCCGGTGCTAACGCGGCGCTGACGCCAGCCTGTGTCGATCGCCATCAGCAAGTGATTGCTGATGCTGAGGCCTTGCTGATGCAGTTGGAATCGCCGCTGGAAAGCGTGTTGGCGGCAGCGAAGATTGCGCGTGCCAATGCCACGCAAGTGATTCTGAATCCAGCGCCTGCCACACATTTGTCTGATGAGCTGCTGGCCTTAATCGATATCATCACACCGAACGAAACCGAAGCCGAAATTATGACCGGCATCGCGGTGAAAAGTGATGAAGATGCAGCACGTGCGGCGCAGGCGTTGCATGATAAAGGCATCTCTACCGTTTTGATTACCTTAGGTCGTCGTGGTGTGTGGTTGAGCGAGCAGGGCGCAGGCGTGCGTATTCCGGGCTTCACCGTGCAGGCTATCGACACCATCGCAGCGGGCGATACCTTTAACGGCGCCTTTATTACCGCGCGTCTGGAAGGTGTGGCAATGCATGATGCCGTGCGTTTTGCCCATGCCGCCGCCGCAATTGCGGTGACGCGTCCGGGTGCGCAGCCCTCAGTGCCGTGGCGCACTGAGATCGATAACTTCCTGCAGCAACAGGGTTAAGCCTTTGGCGACCATGAAAGATGTCGCCCGCCTGGCGGGCGTCTCCACTTCCACTGTTTCCCACGTCATCAATAACAATCGTTTTGTGAGCGAACAGGTGCGGGAAAAAGTGGATCAGGCAATCCGTGAGCTGAATTACGCGCCCTCCGCGCTGGCACGCAGCCTGAAAATCAACCAAACCCGCACTATTGGCATGTTACTGACGGCCAGCAGTAACCCGTTTTATTCAGAAGTGGTACGCGGCGTAGAAAATAGCTGCTACGAGCGCGGATACAGTCTGATTCTGTGCAATACCGAAGGCGATGAAGAGCGCATGAATCGCAGCCTCGAAACGCTGATGCAAAAGCGTGTCGATGGCTTATTAATGATGTGCACCGAGACGCACCTTCCCTCTGCGGAGATCCTCAATCGTTATCCGTCCGTACCCATGGTGATGATGGACTGGGCGCCGTTTGAAGGGCGTGGCGACATCATTCAGGATAATGCGCTGCTGGGCGGTGAATTGGCAACGCAGCATCTGATCGATCGCGGATACACGCGTATTGCCTGTATTGCCGGTCCGCAGGATAAAACTCCGGCGCGTTTGCGTCTGGAAGGTTTCCATAAAGCGATGACCAACAGTGGATTACCGGTGTTGCCCGGCTATGTGGTCGACGGTGATTTCGAATTTCAGGGTGGGTTTAATGCGATGAACCAGCTACTGACCCTTGAGTTGCTACCCGAAGCGGTTTTCACCAGTAACGATGCGATGGCAGTGGGCGTATATCACGCGCTATTCCAGGCGGGATTACGCGTGCCGCAAGATATCGCGGTTATGGGTTATGACAATATCGAACTGGCACGTTATCTCACACCACCGCTTAGTACCATCCATCAGCCCAAGGATGAACTGGGCGAACTGGCGATTGATACGCTGATTCATCGTATGAGCGATCCAGACGCCAGCCAGCAAACGCTGGTACTGACGCCGGAGCTGGTGGAACGCGGTTCGGTTTAAGCGGTTTTCTTCTTTTTCTCGCGATTAGCAATCAGATTGCGGCCATCGCCGGGACGCAGCATCAGGAAAGCAAACGCGGACAGCACGGTGATCACGCCCATCGTCAGGAAGGTGGCGTGGAATTGCTGCACGGTTGTGCTCTCGAAATCCTGATAGAAACGCAGTACCGCCGCACTGACGGCCACGCCAAAGCTGATCGATACCTGCTGCGTTACGGCCAGCACGCTGTTACCACCGCTGGCATTCTCATCATTCAAATCGGCCAGTGTGATGGTGTTCATCGCGGTGAATTGTGTCGACATCGCCATACCTAATACAAACAGCGCGGCTAACAGCATTAATACACTTTCACCCGGTGTTTGCAGTGAGAAGCTGGCGACAAGAATGCCGATGATGATGGTAATACCGACCAGCGTTTTACGATAACCGAAGCGACGCAGCACTTGTGTCACGGTGGATTTGGCTAATAGCGAGCCAATCGCCGTCGGGCCCATCATGCATCCGGCAATCAATGCGGGATAGCCAAAGCCCACCTGTAACATCAACGGCATCAGGAACGGAATACAACCCGTGCCCAGACGTGCCGCGATATTACCAATGATGCCGACCGAGAAGGTTCGGGTCTTAAACATCGGTAAGTTGATCAGCGGTGCAGGATGGCGGCGTGCATGCACTATATATAGAAGCAATAGCGCGACACCGGCTAACAGCACCAGCACCGCCTGCCACGGCGACACGATACGCTCTCCGAACAGTTCGATACCGACGGATATCAGCACCAGACCTAAGCCAAACAGAATGAAGCCGCCAAAATCAAAGCGGCGCTTAGGCGTGGTGAAATCCGGCATATATTTACGTGCATAGAAGATGCCCGCGATGCCGATGGGAATGTTGATCAGGAATATCCAGTGCCAGCTGGCGTAGGTGACCAGCAAGCCACCGAGCATCGGCCCCAGAATCGGTCCGACTAATCCCGGCATGGTCACAAAGTTAAGTACCGGCAGCAATTCACTGCGTGGATAAGCACGCAACAATGCCAGGCGCGCGACCGGCATCATCATCGCGCCACCAACACCCTGGATAATGCGTGAGATAACCAGCATGCTCAGCGAGCCCGAGAGTGCACAAGCTAAAGACCCCAACGTAAATAGTGAAACGGCCACGATAAAGACTTTGCGCGTGCCGAAGCGATCGGCCAGCCAGCCGCTGACCGGGATCAGCATGGCGACAGTGAGCGTATAGCTGATCACAGCAGATTGCATGGCAAGAGGGGATCGGTCGAGACTGGTGGCGATAGCAGGAAGCGCAGTATTGAGGATGGTGGCATCGAGGGCTTGCATGAAAAACGCCATTGCGGCGATCCAGGGCAAGCCGGCCATACTGCGCGCGGAGCGAATCATTGAAAGTCCTTCTTTAATAATTGTTCAGTCTGCAACAAAGAAAACGGCGTTGGACTAACAGAATAGCATTGGTGCTTATACGCGTGACGCTGATTTGTGCCGCCAAACGGGCGCTTTTGACTGATTATTGATCGAGAAATGTCTGTTTTTAGCCTGTTCGGTTAAAAAAGTAGCGCTCAGTCAATTTTTTGCAATAAACCCTTGTCAGCCCCGAATAACTCCCTATAATGCGCCACCACTGAGACGGCAAAGCGGCAACGCAGACGGCTCAGCAGGGAGTGAAGAAA